>DAHVAA010000066.1 GCA_027314845.1 Thermoplasmata archaeon
GGAAGGCCGGCTCCATCCCCAGGACCTCAAGTCGGCCGTCGCGGCGGCGCTCGACCGATTGGTCGCACCGGCGCGCCGGTACTTCGCGGACCATGCCGAGCTCGGCCCGAGCGCGTTCGTTGCCCCCGCGGGGGGGCCCGTGGGTGTGCCTCCGCGCGACGCGGACCCGGTCGGGGGGCCTCGCTGATCACCGGCGGCCACGCGCCCCCGGTCGGGGACATCGGTCCCGTCCCGCACCGGGCCGGGTCCGACGGCATCCTTAAGTATCTCGGTACCTCCGACGGGCCCCACCCGTGAGCCGAGGACCCCCTACCCGGGGTTCCGCTGACGCGAGGAACCATGGCGCGACCGATCTACGTGCGATTTGAGACCCCGAACGACCTGGCCGACAAGGCCCTGCAGCTCGTGCAGGTCGCGAGCGAGACCGGGAAGATCCGGGTCGGAACGAACGAAGTGACGAAATCGAGCGAGCGCGGGGAAGCGAAGCTCGTCGTGATGGCGGAGGACGTCGAACCGGTAGAGATCCTGGTCCACATTCCGATGCTGTGCGAGGAGAATCGGATCCCGTACCTCTACGTCCCGAAGAAGCAGCGGCTCGGCCAGTCGGCCGGCCTGTCGAAGTCCGCGGCGAGCGTCGCGGTCGTCGAGCCGGGCGATGCGAAGGGGCTTCTCGAAGAGCTCGCGTCCACGTTCCCGACGCTGAAGAAGTAGGCGGCGGACGGAGGGCCGATCGATGGCGGAAGAGAAGGGCTCGCCGGCCGAGGTCGTCGAGCTCGTCGGCCGCACGGGCATGGCCGGTGAGGCGACGCAGGTCAAGGTCCGGGTCCTCGCGGGCCGGGACCGGGGGAAGATCATCACTCGGAACGTCGCGGGACCGATCCGTCTCGGGGACGTCCTGATCCTGAGAGAGACCGCGCGCGAGGCGCGCAAGCTCTCCGTCCGTTAGCGGGAGGGTCCGATGGTCGTCAAGCGCCAATGCTCCTTCTGCGCCGCGGAGATCGAGCCGGGAACCGGCTGGATGTTCGTCAAGCGCGACGGAACGGTCTTCCACTTCTGTTCCTCCTCGTGCCGGAAGCAGCAGCTTCACCTCGGCCGTGTCGGTCACCGGTTCAAGTGGACGCGCGCCCACGCGCTCCGGGTCGCGGCGGACCGCTCGTCCATCGCGCGGACCGCGAAGGCCGCCGCCTCGACCGCCCCGACCCGGCCGCGTCGCACCTCGAAGTCCCCGGCGGCCGCGCCCGCTCCCGTGCCCGTCGAGCCGGTGAGCCCGTCGACCACCGCGGCCCCCGCCTCGCCGGAACCGTCGGAGGCTGCCTCCACGGCTCCCGCGGCCGCTCCTCCGAAGCCCCGCGCGCGGGCCCGGAAGAAGCCGGCCACCGCGCCCGCGAAGGAATAGTCGGACCGAGCGCCGCCTCCCGCCCGCTCTGAAGCCGCCCGCTCCTTGGCGGCGCGTGGAACGGAATCGGTAAACCCTCCCGCGACGCGTCGCGCGGGATGGCCGAGAGGACCGGCTGGACCTCGCCGTCCGAACTGGCCGACTATGCGTACTGTCCTCGATCGCACTGGTACCGGCGGCATCCGCCCGCCGAGGGGCCCGGGCGAAGTGCGCTCGCTCGAAGTCGGGAAGGGGTCCGCTACCATTCCCGGACGCTGTCGGCGGAGCGCCGGCGAGCGGCTTCGGGGGGAGTCTACTGGGCCGGGCTGGTGCTCGGGTTCGCCTTGATGACCGGGGGATTCGTATGGGTCCTCTACCGCTGAACTCTGACCTCCTCGCCGCCGCGATCGCTCTCGTCGGACTCGGGCTCGCGGCCGCGGCGGCTCGGGCGCTTTCTCTCCGACGGCGCGAGGCGGCGCTGGGCCGGCTGGTCGCTGTCGACGCGGGCGACCCCCTCTTCCTCCGCAGCGAGCGCTACCGCCTCCGGGGACGGCCGGACGCGGTGCGGGAGCAGCCGGACGGGCGGTGGGTGCCGGTCGAGCTCAAGAGCCGACCGGTTCCGCGCGGTGGGCCGACGCGTTCGCATATGGTCCAGGTCTGGGCGTACTGCCTCCTGGTCGAGGAGACGACCGGCCGGTCGCCGCCGGTCGGCGTGCTCCGCTATTCGGACGGGGAGTTCCGAATCCGCTGGGACGACCGGGCCCGGTCCGACCTGCTCGCGATCCGCCGGGAGCTCGACCGACCGTACGACGGCCGCGCCTCGCCCTCTCCCTCGCGCTGCGCCCGGTGTCCCTGGGCGCCGGCGTGCGACGTGCGGGCGGCGGCGCCCTGATCTACGACCGTGGCCCGGGGCGACGGAGCGCCCAATAGACCTCGGTGCGGTACGGCATCTCGAGGATCGGCCGGCCCCGCGTCGCCGGGTCGGTGTCGAGGATCTCGCGGACGGCGCGCGCCACCCTCCGCCGCTCCGCCGCGGGCAGGACCGCGACCACGCTGACCGAGAGAACGCGCTCGATGAACGCCGCCCGGGGGGCCCGTTGAGCGTGGTCGAAGAACCTCTCGTGCACCGGCCCGAACGGGCTCCCGGTACCGCCGAACGCCGCGCGCCAGACGCGGTCCCGGCTGCGCGGGATTCGCTCGGAGTGGCGGTATCGTTCGAGGAGCTCGGTGAACCGATGCGACCAGCCGACCGACTCGTCCCGGATGTTCCAGACCAGTCCGAGCGCGCCCCCGGGTTGGAGGACCCGGGCGATCTCGCGCAGCGCGGGCACCGGCCGGAACCAGTGGAACGCCTGCGCGACCACCACCGCATCCGCAAACCCGTCGGGCAGGGGGATCGTCTCGGCGGCGCCCGGGAGCACGGGAACGTCCGGCAGCATCCGGGAGAACACGCGACGCATTCCCGGGATCGGGTCGACCGCGATGCGCGCCGCCCCCAGCGGGGCGAGCGCGCGGGTGAACTTTCCCGTCCCGCTCCCGAGGTCGATCACGATGCGGCCCGGCCCCAGCCCGAGCCGCTGGCCCAGGAAGCGAACGGCTTCGGCCGGGTACTCCGGTCGACCTCGCTCGTAGCTCTCGGCGGCTCGGTCGAAGCCGCGCACGACCGGATGGGTCCGATACCGGGTCGCGCCCGCCATGGCCGGGACCCGAGCGGTCCGGGCTCTTCCCGTTGCTCCTGGGCCCACCCGCGGGGTCAGTCGCCCAGCGACACCCCGGCGCCCGCCGAGGCCGTGGACCGCTCTCGGAAGGCTTCGTAGACGCCGACGGCGCGTCCGAGGAGGAGGCCCACGCTCGCACCGAAGAGCAGGTCGATGACCACCAGCACGGCCACGAGACCGGCGGGGAGCGACGAGGGGAGCACGAACGAGGTCGTGACCGAGAGACCGAAGATCGCGAGCTCGGCCCCGAAACGCAGCACGAACAGTCCGAGGGAGAGCAGGGGGACGAGCAGGGGCAACCGGTAGTACCATGTCCCGCGATCCCGCTGCTCGAACCGCACGATCCGGCGCACGTACGGTCGCGCGACCCAGGTCGCGCCGATGACGACCGCGCCGTACGCGACCGCGAGGAGCCCGGCGTCGGCGCCCCAGAGGTCCGACGCCGCGTAGAGCGTAGTGAATCCGAAGAGGGCGAACAAGAGGACGTAGAACCCGGTGAACGCGAACAGACGGGGTGGGGAATACCGCGCCCCCGTGAGGAGCGCGTAGGTCCGGCGCGCGAAGATCGCAACCAGGAGCACGAGGACGACAATTGCCGAGGTGAGGCCGGTCGGTTCCGCCGGCGCCATGCCGCCGGGAGACGAGCGCCCTTACTAATCCCCCACCCCGGGGGCGGGAGCGGCGTTCGGAGGTCCTATGGGGGTCGCCTCACCGGGTGTACGCGAAACCTTTAGCCCCGGCGCGGCTCGGCGGGCCGATGCCCGAAGGGAACCTCGAGCGCACGCTCGTACTCGTGAAGCCAGACGGGGTCCGCCGCGCCCTCGTCGGAGAGATCGTGGCCCGGCTCGAACGCAAGGGACTCAAGCTCGTCGCCCTCAAGATGCTCCGCGTCACGCCCGAGCTGGCACAGCGCCACTACGCCGAGCACCAGGGTAAGCCGTTCTACCCGGCGCTGATCCAGCACATCACCTCCGGGCCGATCGTCGCGATGGCCGTCGAGGGCCGATCGGCGATCCCGGTCGTCCGGCTGCTCACCGGCGCCACCAATCCGCAGACCGCGGCGCCCGGCACGATCCGCGGCGACTTCGGGCTCGGGATCACCCCGAACCTGGTCCATGCCTCGGACGCCCCGGAGTCGGCGGCGCGCGAGCTCGCGCTCTACTTCAGCCCCGAGGAGTACCAGGCGTACTCCCGGATGGCCGAGGAGTACTTCTGAGCCGATGGGGTCGACGGTCCTGGACGCCGCGCGCGCGCTCACCGCGGGCGACCTGGTCGTCTACCCCACCGACACGCTCCTCGGACTCGGCGCCCGGGCCAGCGACCCCGCCGCCGTCGCCCGGCTGGAAGCGGCGAAGGGTCGCCCCGGTCGACAGCCGATCTCGGTCGCCGTGAGTTCGGTCCCCGAGCTCGAGGCGCTCGGGGAGTTGACGCCGGCGGCGCGTCGGTTCGCCCGCACGCATCTCCCCGGTCCATACACCATCTTGCTCCGACCGTCACCTCTCGCCCGCCGCACGCTCGCGCCTCGGCTCTTCGCGGAGAACGGGACCCTCGGGGTCCGGGTCCCCGACCACCCGGTCGCGCGCGAACTGGCCCGCGCGGCGGGAGCGCTGACGGCGACCTCGGCGAACCTCCACGATCAACCTCCCTGCCGGACCCCGGCCCAGGCCCGGCTCGCTTTCGGTCGTGCGGTCCGGATCTATCTGGCGGCCCGGCCCTCGCCGTCCGGCGCGCCGTCCACGTTGATCGACCTCTCCGGCCCGCGGCCGCACGCGGTCGAACGGAGGTGAGCGGAACCGTGGCGCGGGAACGCGGCGACCTCGACCGTTGGCGCGAGGCGGGTCGTATCGCCGCCGGCGCCCGCGAGCTCGGCCTGCGCCTCACCGTTCCGGGGGCGAAGCGTCGGGAAGTGGCCGAAGCGATCGAGGAGTTCGTCCGTGCTCAGGGAGCGCAGCCGGCGTTCCCGGCGAACCTCTCGCGCAACGACGAGGCGGCACACTACACCCCGTCGGCCGACGACTCCGCGGTCTTCGAGCCGGGGGACCGCGGGAAGGTCGACGTCGGCGCGCACCTCGACGGGGCGATCGCCGATACGGCCGACTCGGTCGAGGTCGGCGGAACGCACCGGCACGAGAACCTGGTCCGCGCGGCGCGCGACGCCCTGCGGGAAGGGATCGCGCGGGTCCGTCCCGGGGTCCGGGTCGACGAGATCAGCCGGGCGATCGCGGAGGCGATCCGGGCGCGCGGGCTCCGTCCAATCGAGGACCTCACGGGACACTCGATCGAACGGTACCTCCTGCACGCCGGCAAGTCGATCCCGAACGTCCCCGGAGCCAGCGACGCGACGCTGGTCGAAGGCGAGGTGATCGCGATCGAGCCGTTCGCCACGAACGGCGTGGGGCGGATCGCGAACGGGCCGTTCGGCAACATCGCGCGCTTCCGCGCCGACCCGGGGCCGTCCGACCCTGTCCTGGCCCGGTTGTTCGGGCGGTTCCGCACGCTCCCGTTCGCGCTGCGTTGGGCCGCCACGCCCGCGGAAGCCGAAGCGTTGCAGCGCGCGCGCCGATACCTTCAGACATATCCGGTCTTTCTCGAGCGGGGCCACGGCCTGGTCGCCCAGGCGGAACACACGGTCCTCGTCGGCCCCGGGCGGGCCGAGGTCCTCTCGGCGGGGCCCTAGCGCGCGCTCCCTTCGAGCTCGGTGCGGACGATCGCCGCGCCTCGGGCCATCGCCTCGAGCTTCGCGCGGGCGACCGGCAGGCTGCGGGTCCTTAGACCGCAGTCCGGGTTCACCCAGATCCGCGCCGGGTCGCCGAGGTAGCGGACCGCGCGGCGGATGCGGTCGGCGACGACCTCGGGGGTCTCCACCGTGTCGCGGTGGACATCGAGGACACCGAGGCCGACCTCGCGAGTGTCCCCGTACTCCCGCAGCGCGCCGAGGACCGAGTAGCCGTCGTGGCCCTCCGTGTCGCGGTTCGCGAACTCCCACGCCCACTGGCGGCACCGCTTCGCGTCGAGGAGCGCCGGCAAGAGGTCGCGGTAGTTCGAGTAGCAGATGTGCATCGAGAACTCCGCGTCGAACCCCTCGGTCGCCGCGTTGAACCCTTCGACCACGAGGTCCGCTTCGTCCGGATGCGTTCCCGCCGCCGGTTCGTCGATCTGGATCACCCGGCATCCGTGCTCGATCAGCGCCTGGATCGTGGGACGGAGGGCGCGGCGCGCGAGGTCGACCACGAACTCCCGCTGCGCGGCCCGTCGCGCGGTCCGGCCCTTCCAGCCCTTCTGCCGGCTGAGGTAGTACTCGTTGAACGACCAGTCGGCGAGCGTGTACGGGCCGGTGATCGGCAGCTTCGGCTCGGCGCGGGCGTACCGCTTGACGAAGTCGAACTCGTCGAGATGGTACGGGCGTTCGAGGCGCAGCTCGTCCACGACCGCCGCCTTGAGGTAGTACTTGTTGTCGAACGACCGGACGTGGCCCTGGAAGCGGAAGCCGCGCATCTGGCGGATCGGGTACTCGTACATCTCGATCCGTCGAGCCTCGCCGTCGTAGACCCGGTCGAGACCGACCGACTCGAGGAAGCGGATCGCGAACAGGGCGCCGAGGTCACGGACGCGCTCCGGGTCGACCTCACGGGCCCGGCCGGCGAGCAGGGCGTCGCGCTCGACGGGGAGGTCGTCGGCGAAGTGCGTGCGCTCCGACCAGCTCCGGAACTCCTCGCGGGCCGCGGGGTCGAGCGGTTCCGACCGCTGGCCGAGGAGCTGCCAGCGGGGCTTCGCGAGGCTACCGATCTCCTGCGTGGGAAAGAGCGGCCGGCTCACGGTCGGCCTCCGTCCCCGAGGAACTGGCTCACCGCGGGGAGGACGTGGAGCTTCTTGGTCGCCGGTTCCCACGGCAATAGGTCGAGCGAGGCTCCGGGCCCGAGCCAGATCATGGTGGGCCGTCGGCGCTCGTGGGCGACGCGGACGACCCGGGCTACCTCGGCCGGGTCCTCCCCCAACGTGGTCCGGGGGTCGACGACGCCGAGCCCGAGGCCGGAGCGGTGCGCGGTGGAGGGAAGCCGCTCGACCTCGGTCTCCGCGAGGTCGACGCCGACCGCCGATACTGGTAGGCGGTCGAGGATCCGGAACGCCGGGATCCCGTCCGCGCCGTAGGTCCAGACGATCGAGGTCGCGCCCCCCAGCGAACCTTCGAGCGCGCGGTACCCCGCGACGACCGCCTCGGCCCGGGTCCCCTCGGGGGGGCGGACCGCGAGGTACGGCTCGGAGAAGAAGAAGGTGCGATAGCCGAGGGCGCGCAGTTCGCGCACTTCGTCGGCGAGCGAGCGGCCGAGCCGATGGATGACCGACTCTTCCGTCTCTCCGGAGCGGTTGTCGAGCACCTGGGCGAACGTGTACGGTCCCGGGAGGAGCACTCGCCCGTGCACGGGGTCCTGCCGAAGGCTCGGGGGGAGCCGCGCCGCGAGCGCCCCGGGGACTCGCGTCGGCGGAGCGAGCAGGATCGGCTGGCGAAAGAACGTGTTCGTCTCGAGCCACCGGGTGAGCGGTCCCACCGCGAAGCCCTCCCAGGTCTCTGCGAACGGGCGGAACAGGTCCGGCCAGCGGAGGTATCCGCCCGTGAACGATTCGAAGCCGAGGCGCCGCTCGAGCGCGACCACCTCCCGCTCCGCGGCGGCAAACAGTTCTTCGACGGCCTCCGGAGTGGTCCGGCCCCGGTCCAGGTCGCGCGTGGCCCCGATCAGCGGCTCGGGCCGAGGGGCGGGTCCGGTGAGACCGGTCCGGACGATCATCGGCGCCGCACCCCGGGGCCGCTGCTTAAGGATAACGTCGTAACACGGTCACTGCGCGAGAGGAAACCGTACTGCGTCGGAAACAACGGGTATCGCACGGCTCGGTGAGGTATCTCTGTGGAAGAGCGTCGGGAAGGGGGGGTTCGAGGGCCCTC
>DAHVAA010000067.1 GCA_027314845.1 Thermoplasmata archaeon
TCGCGTCGGTGCTCCCGGTGCGGGGAGATGGGCCAACGGAAGGTGGCGACCTTCCACTGCCCGGGGTGCGGATACCTCGGGAACGCCGACCGTAACGCGTCGGTGAACATTGCCAGGATCGTCGTGGGAGCGGGGAAGCACGGGCCTCAGCAACTTGTGAGCCCCCAGGATTCCCACGAAGGGGGCCGGGTCAACGGCCCCGTCGGGAACGGTGACGGAAGCGGGGGTGTGGGTTGGCAACCTTACTCCTCTCCTGAGTTCAAGCCACCCGTTTCAACGGGTGGTCGTTGACATAGGATGCGGAAAGGTTCCGGGCCCTTCGGCAAGACCTTCGGGCACGCTATCCCAAACCCCCGGGCGCGGCGGCCCTGGCGAGTGCGGCCGCGGTTCGCTCTTCCTTCGCCCGCCCACCGCGCGGCCCGGCCAGCGTCGAGGGGCGAACCGTCGTGCCGGTCCGGTCGACCGTGACGGTGTACGACCGTCCATGGTAGGGCAGGCCGACCAGCGCCATCCGAGGCCAATCCGGCGGTAGGTGGGGACGGGCCCTCTCCGCCAGACCCGCCGCGCCCGGGCGGCCCGAAGGAGAGAGCCCGAAGAGGCCCTCGACGACCGAGGAGAGGAAGAGCGCCGACGACCAACCCTGGGCGAACTGCCCGGTGGGGGTCGGATGCTCGGGGTGGTACGCCTCCGATACCCGACCCGGGTCCGGGCCGTCGAAGGCGAGCAGGGGGAACGTCAGGAGCTCGCGGAGCGCGGCCGGCGCGAGGCCTTGCCGGTACGCGGCGAGAACGAACCAGCCGGTCATCAGCGGCCAGACCGTGCCGGTGTGGTAGCCCCCGTCAAACATCGGGTCCGAGGTCGAGAGCGCCCGCACCCCCCACGGCGTGACCAGGTCCGGCCCCGAAAGTCCGGGGAGGACGGCGCGCATCCGCTCGTCGTCGTCGTAGATCGCCGGCACGATCTGCGCCGGCGTCCGTGTCTCGCGTTCGGTGGTCCCGTCGATGGAGTCGAGGACGCGGGGGCCCGCAGGGCCCCGGGGAAAGAACGTCGAGAGGAACCGGCCGCGGACGCGCGAGGCGTCGTACCGATCGTCGCCGGTCGCCCGGGCGTATTCGGTGATCGCGGCGAGCCACCAGGCGTTCGCGTCGATGCAGGCGCCGTCCCGGCGGTCGGCCCACGACTCGGTCCAGCCGATGAGCCGACGGGAGAAGTCGTTCTCGATGAGCCCGTCGCCGTCCGTGTCGAGGCTCCGGGTGAAGTCGAGCGCTTCTCGAACTCCCTGGACGTCCAGGGGGCGACCGGTCCAGCGGGCGAGGCGGATCTGCGCGAGGGCCCACAACGGGTTCGTGTCGATCGACATGTACCGGGTGTCGGTCGAGAGGCCGAGCGGGCCCGAGCGGTCGGCCGCGGTCCGGGGGTCGGGGGTCAGAACGATCTCGTGCGGCAGCCGACCGTGGTCGGCGTGCCGGCGAAGGGTCTCGAGGTGCGCGGCCGCCTGGTCCGCGCGTCCGGTCGCGATCGCGGCGAAGCTGGTCCATTCGCCGTCCCGGCCGAAGTACCAGGAAAAGCACGGGAAACCGGCGTAGTACCCCGGGCCCACGTCGGAGTCGCTGAACAGCTCGTCGAGGTCGTGCTGCGCCCAGACGAAGAGCTTGTTGAGCCGGAAGTGGGGGGTCTCAAGGCGCGGTCCTTCGAGGACCGCCGCGTGGGCCGAGAGCGTGCGGGCGAGGTCGCCGGGAAACCAGGCGGAGCGGTCCGCGGAGATGTACAGGCGGGCGTGGCGCATCCCCGCGAGGCGAATCGTCAGCCGGTCCCCTTCGAGCCGGACCTCGGCCGCCCCGTCCGTCGTGAACCGGGTCTCGGTGAGGTCGCTCGACACTCGATAGGTCGTGTCCCGCGTCCGGAGGCGGTACGTCCGCGGCACCGGTGCCGAGGGCCACATCTCGTCATGCGCGATCCGGAACTCGAGGTCGAGCGACCGGGGACGGGGAGAGGCGAACCAGAGGGCCACGCCTCCTTTCGTGGCGTGGGCGACGTCGACCCGCTCGAGCCCGTCGAAGGCACGGTAGAGGTAGCCGAGGCCTCGGACCTGCTTGCGGAACGTCGGCGCGAGCGGTCGGGCGTCGACCCGGGCGTGGACGTAGGAGAGGTGACGGAGGTGACGATACCATAGGCCGGTGCGGATGCGGCCCGAGGAGATCTCGTCGATCTCCCCGTTCTGCCGGACGATAAGGTGGACGTTGCGGCCCTTGACGAGCGAGTAGTAGAGGTCGTCCGGGGACGGCCGTCGCGACTCGCGCACCCAGATGTCGACCGCCCGGTCGTGGTCGGCCGGCCGTGCGGCGCGCCCGCGGCGTAAGATACGGCCGACCAGCTCGAGTTCGGTCGGCGCCCGCCCGGGCAAGCCCCGGGTCATCCGGTCCCCACGGCTTCGACCGGAACGGAGAGGCGGGCTCCCGACTCGCCGTCGAAGAGGTGGACCGCCGCCGGGTCGACCGCGAACCGCAACGGCGCTCCGAGCGCGAGGTTCGAGAAGAGATCGCTCGCGCCGGGCGCGCGGGGGACCTCGCAGATCGCGCGTGCCGAGCCGATCCGGACGTGCGCCTCGACCTTATTTCCGAGAAGCTCCGAGTAGTCGAATCGGGCCTCGATCGCCCCGGAGGGGTCGGGGCGCAGCGCGCGCGCGCGGAGCCCGAGCCGGACGGTCGCGGGTAAGCGTCCGCCGCCGATGCGGACGCGGAACGGCGTCCCGCCGCCCTCTGGGACCAGCGAGTACTCCGTCGAGCCGGTGGACGTGGCGGAGGCGCGAACGAGGTTCATCGGGGGGCTCCCGACGAAGCCCGCGACGAACGCCGTGTCGGGGCGGTCGTAGATCGCCTCGGGGGTCCCCTCCTGGACTTTCTCGCCCCGGTCCATCACCACGATCCGGTCTCCGAGGCCCATCGCCTCGTTCTGATCGTGCGTGACGTAGATCACGGTCCTCTGCGTGAGTTCGTGGAACCGCTTCAGCTCGGCCTTCATCTCCGCCCGGAGTTTCGCGTCGAGGTTCGAGAGCGGCTCGTCCATGAGGTACACGGCCGGCTCGCGTACCATCGCCCGGGCGAGGCCGACGCGCTGCGCCTCTCCGCCCGAGAGCTGGCGGGGCTTGCGTCCGAGGAGCGGGTCGATCTTGAGCGTCCGCGAGACCTCCTCGACCCGGCGCACGATCTCCTCGCGGGGGATGCGGCGCATCTTCAGGTTGAGGGCGATGTTGTCGAAAACGTTCATGTGCGGGTACAGCGCGTAGTTCTGGAAGACCATGGCGACGTTGCGGTCGGACGGGTAGAGCCCCGTCACGTCCCGGCCGTCGATCCGGACGTTTCCGGCCGTCGGGATCGCGAGTCCCGCGATCACGCGCAGGACCGTGGTCTTGCCGGAGCCCGAGGGTCCGAGGACGACCAGGAACTCCCCGTGGTCCGCGTGCAGGTCGAGGTGCTTCACCGCGACCGTGGCGCCGAACGTCACTTCGAGCCCGTTCACGTCGATCGACATTCTCTCCTCACCCGATGTCCGGCCCGACCGGACCTCCCATCGCCAAGAAGCCGCGCACGAAGAACCGCTCGGTGAACGCGTAGATCACGAGGGTCGGGAGGACCATGAGGAGCGTCGCCGTCATCATCTGGTTCCAGTAGATCTGCGTCCCGTTCACTCCCTTGAAGAAGACGAGGCTGACCGGAAGGGTCCAGAACGAGGGGTTCGACGAGACGACCAGCGGCCAGAGAAAGTTGTTCCACGTCCCGATGAACGTGAAGATCGTCGCGGCGGCAAACGCGGGCTTGGCGAGCGGCGCTGCGATCTGGAAGAAGATCCTCCACGGTCGGAGCCCGTCGACCTGGGCCGCCTCTTCCACCTCGCGGGGGATCGTCGTGAAGTACTGCCGCATCAGGAAGACGTTGAGCGCCGAGGCGACCTGCGGGAAGATCAGCCCCTGGTAGGTGTTGAGCCAGCCGAGGTCGACCATGAAGAAGTACGAGCTCACGAAGATCATCGGAAACGGGATCATGATCGTCGCGATGACGACGTAGAAGAGGAGGTCCCGGCCCGGGAACTCGAGCCGCGCAAACGCGTAGCCGGCGAACGCCCCGAAAAGGATGCTGAGCACGGTGACCGTTGCCGCCACCACGAGGCTGTTCACGAACGACTGGGCGAAGATCCCCGACCCGTAGTTCCAGACGGTCGAGACGTTCGTCGTGAAGTGGGACCAACTGGTATGGCTGAGCGGGTTGAAATCCGGCGGGTAGCCCAGAAAGATCGAGCTTCGGAACGCCTTCAGGACCATCCAATAGAACGGGACCAGGTAGAGCGTCGCGAGCGAGATCATGATCCCCATCGCCGCGAGTCGGCGCGCGAGCGAACCGAGCGTTCGCCGCGGGGAGGGGCGCTTGGCGGGAACCGACGGCTTCCGGTTGGAGGTCATCCCGCCCACCGAATGTCCTTGAACAGTCGACGCTGCGTGAAGGCGATCGCGAAGATCACGACGAACAGGATGAACGACGCCGCCGCGGCGACGCCCTGGGTCCCCTGGTTCAGGAAGGTGTTCGCGTAGACGTACATGAGCGGCACGTACGTCGACCCGGCGGGTCCGCCTCCCGTGATGACGAAGACCTGGTCGAAGAGTTGGATGCACCCTACGAGGCCGAGTATCAGCACGAGCGCCGTCATGAACCGCAGCATCGGGAAGTAGACGTAGCGCGTCCGGTGCCAGAGCGAGCGCACGCCGTCGAGGCTGGCCGCCTCCAGGATGGAGGTCGGGATCGTCTGGAGGCCCGCGGCGTAGACGATCATGAAGTACGGCGCGGTCGTGAAGATGTTCATCGCCATGATCGCATAGAACGCGACCCGGGGATCGTTGAACCAGTTGAGCGGCGAGAACCCGAGGGGCGCGAGCGCCGCGTTGACGGGTCCCTGGTACGAGAAGACCCAGATGAACAGGGCCGACATCGCGACCGACGACGTCGCCGCCGGTATGAAGACGATGGCCCGCGCGACGCGGGTGGTCGGCGTCCGCGTGTTGAACAGGAGCGCGAGGAGGAACGCGACGACCGTCTGGATCGGAACCACGATCGCGGTGTAGAAGAGGACGTTCAGGACCGAGAAGTCGAACGAGGGGTTCGCGATCTGGGTTGAGGTCAGGACGTACTCGTAGTTGCGGAGCCCGACGAAGTAGACGGCATGCTCGAACGGGTCCCAGTGGAAGAGGCTGATGTAGAACGAGAAGCCGACCGGGAAGAACGTGAAGACGCCGACCAGAACGAGCAGCGGCAGCACGAACAGGTAGCCCGTCCACCGCTCGACCCGGCGCGCCGACGACCGCTGGGAAGGGCGGTTCGAGCGGATCGCTCCGGCGGAACCGATGGGTCCGGGAGCTCCGGTCGTTCGCCTCAACCGGGCCATTTCGGGAACTCCCGTTCGTCCGTTGGGGTTGCCGGTCCACCAGGGATTGGCCGCGCGGGCGCCGGCAACGCCCCCGCGCTGGGAAGGGGTTGGCCCGCGCTGCGGGCCGTGGGTCGGAACGGATCCTTTCGGAACTCGGTCCCCCCTCGTCCTATCCGGTCGAGGTCCCGGCGAGGTCGGTGTTCGTCGCCGCGATGACCTCCGCGTAGGCCTGCTGCACCGTGATCTTGCCCGCAAACAGGTTCGCGATCACGTTGTGGCAGTCGGTGTGCGCCTGGTTGAAGTTCGTGGTGTTGTAGTTCCACCCATAGGCATACGGGAACTGCGAGCCCGACATCGCGTCGATCGGGAACGTCGTCTGGTACCAGGTGCTGTCCAGGATCGCGGTACGCGACGGGAGCGCGAGGCCCGTGGAGACCCACGTCTGCTCGCCCGTCGGCCCCGTGAAGTATTGGACGAACTGCTGCGCGATCCACTGGTCCACGCCCGTGAGCCCGGCCTTCAGCGCGAGGCCGACGTTGAACATCATCGTGGCCTTCTGGATGTCCGACGGCATGACCGTGTAGCCGACCGCAGACATCTGGTTCTGGAAGTAGGCGCCGCTCGCGTTCAGGACGGGGACCGCCCAGTTGCCCGTGACGACCATCCCGACCTTGCCGGTCGCGAAGTCACCGCCGTTCCAACCGGCGCTCAGGTTCGAGTTGAGTCCCGCGAGACCCTGGGAGTAGAGCCCGTACCAGTACGCGATGGCGCTCTGCAGTCCCCCGGAGTTCGGAGCCATCCCGTCCCCGGTCTGGTTGATCCATTGCCCGCTGGCCTCGTGCATAAAGGCGAGGATGCGCGCGAACTGCGCTCCCTCGACCATGGGGTAGTATCCCGAACCGCCCCCGGGCAGCATCGACTCGTTCGCTTTCAGGGCGCGGAGCGTCTGGGTGAACGTCGTCCAGTTCCACGAGGTGAGGTTCGTCGGGTACGCGACCTTCTCGGTGTTGAAGATGTTCTTGTTGAACAGAACGAAGAGGCCGGCCCAGTCCTTCGGGGCGGCGTAGAGTCCGCCGTGGAAGTAGAACGAGTTGATCACGTTCGGCTCGAATCCGGCCAGGTCATAGGTTGAGTTCGCGGAGAGCGCGGGGGTGAGGTTCGCGAGATAGCCCAGGTGGGCGAACTGCGGCAGGATGTCGTTCTCCATGTAGAAGACCGACGGGGCGTTTCCGGCCACGAACTGGCTCTGCAGGCTCGAGTAGTAGTTGCCGGTAATCGGTTGGAACGTGACCGTTACGTTAGGGTGCATCGCGTTGAAGTTGCTAACCATCTGCTGGTCGAACGTGAACTCCTGTCCGCTCGATACCCAACCCGAAAAGACGATCGACGGCTTGGAGGTCTTCTGCGACTGGGCGTAGTAGTAGTACCCCAGTCCGCCCCCGAGCGCCGCGACCACGACGATCACGGCGACCACGATGGGCCAGACGCGCCGCTTGCCGAGACGCTGGGCCTCGGAGGGCGTTGTCGTGGAAGGGGTCGATTCTGAGGCCGGGGTCGACATCCTCAGTTCCTCCGGTCGTCGGTCGTTTCCGGTCCGACGTGGCGATCTTTCTTGCGCCCACGATGGCGTTCGTTCATTCTGGTTTCCCGGCGCTTCCGGCCTCGCGTCCCACCCTCATCGCAGGGGCGGGAGGACCGCGGGGCTTTCCGAACGCGCCTATCGAGTTGAGGCCATCGAGTCGCACCCTATAAACCTCACGTCGCCGTCCGAAACCGGTCCCTACGGGCGGCTCGGGAACCCCCGCCTGACGGACGGAATGTCGGGGGACCGCGACGTGCGGCCCGCGGGGTGCCCCGGCCCGGGATCGGGGTCACCGAAGACGTCGCACCCGGATGACGCGCGTCGAAACCGCGACCGCCTCATCGGGGCCGAACCTGGGTCCGCGCCATCTCCGCAGCGCCGACGAGGGCGGCGTCCTCTCCGAGCCGGGCTCGCACCACCCGGGCCCCGGCGGCGGACGGCTGGCACCGGGCGCGGATTGCCGACTCGATGACCGGGAGGAAGTCCGGCATGCCCGCAACGAGCCCGCCGCCAACGATCAGGAGCGATGGGTTGAACGCATTCACGATCCCGACGACGCCGTCCGCGAGGAATCTCTCCGTTTCGCGCACGAGGCGGCCGGCGAGACCGTCCCCGGCGCGGTGCGCGAGGAAGACGGTCTGCGCGGTGATCGCCCCGAGGCTGCCCGCACGCTGGACCAGGGGCGCTCCAGCGGTCGTATCGAGCCGGACGGCCTTCTGGGCCCGCTCGGCGATCGCCCAGCCGCCCACGTACGCCTCGAGGCAACCCCAGTTGGGGCAGTGGCAGCGACGTCCGCCGACCACGATCGTCATGTGGCCGACCTCGCCGAGGGCGTGGGTGCTGCCCTCGAGGAGCCGGCCGCCGACGACCGCGGAACCGCCCACCCCGGTGCCCAGGGTGAGGCAGAAGACGTCGTCCACTCCCTTGCCGGCGCCGAGACGCCACTCAGCGAACGCGGCCGCCCGCGCGTCGTTGACGACGTAGACGGTCCCTCCGAGCTCCGCCGCGACCCGGCGAGCGAGGGGGACGTCG
>DAHVAA010000068.1 GCA_027314845.1 Thermoplasmata archaeon
GCCGTGCCCACTTCGTCCGCTCGTCGAGGTTCGGCTCCGGTGTCGGCCGCTCGATCTCGTTCGCGAGGGCGCCGAGAGCGTTCGACGTTTCGTTCGGCGGGCGCTCGCGGTGGAGGATCGGCATCGGTCCTACTCCTTCATCGCCGCGATCGGCGGAGCGGTCGCCTCGGCGGAGACGGCCGGGTTCTTCCGGATCGAAGCGGCGATGTCCTTCAACTCCTTCGCGGCCCAACCGAGGAGCTTCGGCATCTTGTCCACGTCGGCGCCTTGCTCCAGCTTCTTCGCGACGAGGTCGATGCGGTCGGCGAGGTCGGTCATTGAGAGCCTCCAGCCGCCCACGTCGTAAAACGCTTCGCGATGGGCTCGCTCCCTTGCGCCGGCGATCCCGGCGCCACGTCGTTCGCTTTCACGTTCCTCTCGCCGAACGGGCTCTATCACCACCGCAGGTCGAGCCCTTCGACCGGGCGGGCCTCGACGATCGGGCCGCTGCTCTGCCGCACGAGGATCAAATCATCCTGGCGCCGGTCATGGAGGAGATGCGCTCGACTCATTTTGTTTACCGATACGACGAACCGAGCATCGATGCCGCCCTTGTCGTTCGTGCTGGCCAGCAAGACCATCACGCCGAGGTCGGGGGTGGCGATGATGCCCCGAAAGTAGACAGCGGTCTTCGTCCCGCCGCACCACGGCTCATTCGTGGCCTTCTCCTGGTTGCGGCGCAGGAACTTCGCGTACCGGGCGTCTCCCCACTCGACGAGAGGGAGGACACACCCCACCCGGCTCGCCCGTTCGTCCGTCCCCGTCTCGCTCCCTTGCGCCGGCGATCCCGGCGCCACGTCGTTCGCTTTCACGTTCTTCCTCCGTCACCACCGCAGGTCAAGACCATCGACCGGGCGGGCGCTATCATCGCTCCTCGAGGTGGCCCGCTCGACATTTACGCCTCACGGGGCGACCACTTCGACGGCCGCTCGCGGGCGATGAGATGGTCGATGAGGCGAGGACCGTCGGCTACGTCGAACGGTCTACACATCGTCCGTCGCCAGACCATCCGGGCGAGCTGGGGCAGGGAGCGATACCGTCGACTCTTCGACCAGTACCCCGTCGCCGCGAGTAGCCGGCGTGCTCGAGCGCCCTCTACCAACCCGCCGGTGTGCGTTCGGTACCCCGGTCCCCAGATGTAGATGCTCACGGTGCCGGGCTTGCGCCGGGTGCCGTCGTTGAATCGCCCGTTGACGTTGGCGCTCACGGCGTAAACCATGTCGACCCGGGCCACGCGCTTCGATTCGTTGATTGCCGCCTCGTCGGTCTCCGTCTCGTCACTCTGCTCCTTTTCGTTCATGTTCCTACCTCGTTGAATCCGAGGAATGCGAGCAGACGCTCGAACGTCACGGCGGCGTCCCGTAGGAGGGCGCCGTCGCGCTCGTCCGCTGGATCGTGACGATCGGGGCGGGCGGGAGGCTCGCCCAGGCCCCGGCCGCGGTCACTGGGATGGTCGGAGGTCGGGGTCATGGACCCACCTCCGCGCCAATTGGCCCGGAGGTTCCGACGAACCGACCGGCGAGGGTGTAGCACGGCCATCGGGGCGGTCTAGCCGACCCGGGTGGGGGGTTATGGTTCCGCCCCAGAACGGGGGTGGGCGGTAACCCCACCGTCATGGAAAGGGGGGTTTCCGCGCAAAAGCGACCCCCTAGGTACAGGGAGTGCCGGGAGGGTCCACTAGTGTACTCACTCTCTCTACATGGGGTCCCCATCAGAATAACGTCATAACTAGGCTTTTCCTGGCGAGAGGAGTTACCGCCCTTCCCCGCATTGGGGCGGAACGTAAACCCCCCTGGCGCGACGGGGGCGGTCATGCCTCCCCCTCCAAGACGTCTCGCGGGACGGGCAGCCAGTGGTAGCGCTGCTCGGCGGGGATGTAGCGGTAGAGCTTCTCCGGGCGGCCACCCTTGCCTCGGTGGGCTTTTACGACGGCATCCGACGCCAGGTCACGCGCGAGCTTGT
Organism: Thermoplasmata archaeon; assembly: GCA_027314845.1. The sequence goes on from DAHVAA010000068.1 coordinate 2,002, forward strand.
CGTTCCGCTGGCCCTCGGGGAGGGCGTCGAACGCCGCCTTCATCGCGGCGTTCAATTCCTCATGGTCGAGGAACACCTCCCGCAGGATGTGCCGCGCAACGAAGCCGCTGTAGTTTCCCTTCCGGCCCCGGTGGCCCACGATCGTGTTCCTGACCTCGTTGGGGTCCTCGCCGAGCTTGGTGGCGGCGAAGACGGTCAGGTCGTTGCGGGTCCGGGGTATGGTGTCGGCGAAGCCCGTGCGCCACAACAGGTGGTCAATCCGGTCCACCATCCGTTCCCCCGGGTCGGTGGCGAGAGACTTTCGGATCCGGGCGTCCTCCTCGATCGCCTCGCGAAGCTCGGGGATCTCCCAGGGATCGGGTAGGACGACTGCGCCGGTCAGCGACCCGCCCGTCGCGAGATAGGCCCCCATCGTCAATGCAACGTGCCGCTGGAGGTCGTCGATCGCGAACACCTGCGTGGGTGGCGTCTCTTCCATTTGCTTGGCGATACGTTCGCCGACGGCCGAAAAATCGAACGATGCCGGATCAAGCTCGGCGTCGATCTGCCGGACCCGCGCGCGGAACACGGCGACCGCGAGCGGGTCTAGCGCGTGTCCGTGTCCCTCGCCCCGTAGCCGACCCCGCTCCTCCTCTTCAGTCAGGCTAGGCAACTCCGAGAGCGCGAACCGGCCGGTGATCCCCACCACCGACCCCGAGACCGAATCCCAGAAGGCGACTTGGCAAGCGACGATCCAGTACGCATACGAACGGTAGCTGCTACGCCCTCTCTTCATCGAAACATGGTAGAAGCCGGACGCGAGGAACTCGCTCACGACCCCCGGCGCCTCGCCTCCGGTGGCGCCCCGGAAGATGGCGGTCAACGAGGAGAACTCGGGGAAGACGAGGATGCCGTGGAACGATTCGATGACGTCGGCGCGCGTGAACGCGCCACGCTCGTCGATCGAGCCGAAGATCCCTGGGACGCTATACCGGGAGACCGGTACCACGTGAGCGTCGGGTCCGATGGCCGCCCCGTAGAGGCGGGAGACAAAGTCCAGATGTCGACCCTTTCCCCGCCTCGTCTTCCCGAGGATCGCGTCGTGGATACCGAACCACCAGATCTCGCCCGACGGCGCCCATGCAAACGTCCGGGTGCCAGTGAAGTGATTGATCTTGTTGGCGCGGTTCGTCAAGAACGTGAAGAGCGACTTCGGCCCGACACGGCGGTAGTCGTCGAGGTTCTGGCGCGAGGCGACGGCGATTCCGGTTTGCAGCTCGAGTAGGTTCATCGCGCACATCCCGCGGGCGCGGTCGATCTCGTCGGCCGGGAGGTCCGTCGGGAGGACCAGGTAGGGGTCGCCGGTCGGGCGTGGCGCGGTCAGCGCGTCAAGGACGGCCGTCCCTCTCGCGATCTGGTCGAGCGAGACCCGGACCTTCCCCGGCTCCCCCGGCATCGGTTCGGCGTCGCACTGCACGCAGGACTGCTCCCAGGCCACGCCGTGCGTGCAAAAGTCGGGCGGCCCGAAGTCGAGGCCGGCGCCCGGCGGAGGCATGTCGTCCTCCTCGGGGTTGGCGTTGACGTCGACGTCGGGAACGTCTGCAGGGGGCTGCTCCGGCTCGTCGGGCTCCCGGGTATCGGGGGTGTCCTCGGGCACGGGTCGGTCGTCCTCGTCGTCGGTCGGGGGCGGTCGGGGCTCGTCGTACTGAGCGTCGGCTTCGGCCTGCGCCTCGATGTCGCACTTCACACAACCGACCACCGGATCGCGGTCCTCGGGGTCGTGCTTACATGTGCGGCGCGGAGGCTCGGGTGGGGGGTTGTCCGTCATGCTGCTCCCTCCTCCTTGCGGAAACCGTTTGCGGAAACCCCACCTGAGGGGGTTTGCGCGGGGTTCTCGCAGGGGGTTTTCGTAAGCCGTCCGCGGACCGTGGAGGGTCTCGACCCTACCGCTTCGGCCACATCCGACCAAGACTTCCCGGCGGCCCGCAGGCGGATGGCGAGATCAACGTCGAACTCCGCGCGCGGGCGGCCGCCGAGTCGGTTCGTTATCGTCGCGACAGGCATGGGTACGACGGAGATGTCGTTCGGCGCGATCGGGACGAGCTGGCCAATCTTCCTCCCGTCGCCCTTCGCGCGGTCGACCACCCACTGCACGGCCGGTTCGTCGAGTTGGGTTCCGAGGGCGGCGGCGTCGCGGGAGATGAGGATGCGGGCCGCCTCGTCATCGAGACGGGCGAACTCAACTCGGAGGGAGCGGGACGCAAGGCCGGCGTCCCCGAGTTCGCGGTTCGCCGTCATCACGATTAGCGCCCGGTTCGCGAGCAGTTCGATTGGACGGCGCAGGGCGATGCGATCGTTCTTCGTGAGGCGGTCGATCTCGTCCAGGAGCACGATCAACTTCGACGACTCCCAGCGATCGTCCCAGCGGGTTACGGTACTCTCGACCATCTCATCGAGACGGTCGCCGATCACGCGCACCGGGACGCGGCCGCAGTTGAACTCATTGACCATCGCGCCTGGGATCTCGGCTGATAGGGAACGGGCGGTGCTGGTCTTCCCGACGCCCGTTGGGCCGACGAAAAAGAGCGCCCCGTTCGGTTTCCCGCAGTCGGATAGCGAGGCGACGATCCTCTCGAGTAGCTCGACGGCCTCGGGCTGCCCGACGACATCTGCGAGGCGGCTGATTTCGGTCATGCCTCCTCCCCATCCGCGACGAGTGGCGCGACGCAACTGCGATGAGCGTAGATGCCGATAGACCGGAACGTCGTTCCGCCGGGTCGGCGTTCGCGGACCAGGAGCGGCGTCGCGTCATAGCCCGGGAAACCCGGGCGAGCGGTCACCGGGCCGGCGCAGACGACGCATGTGAATTGCTTGGTTTTGACGACACGACGCCGAGGCGGAACGGGCCCACGCCGGTGATGGGCGGGGACATAAGCCGGTTTGTCGTTACTGGCAACGGTCGTCGTGGGCTTCATCCACGGCCTCCTCGGGGCCGGCCCGCTTGCACGGGTCGGCTCCAACCGCCTTGACGGCGGCGTCGTTTTCGAAAGGGTTGCGGGCCCGGGACGCCCGAAGGCTTTCTTTCCGGGCCCTTTCTCCACGGCGATCGCCGGCCGGGCGTCGTGCTCTGGATGGGTCGCCCCACCGAGGTTCCGCGGCGCGGGTGGAGAGGGAAAGTTTCGCGATCATCTTCAGGCCTCGAGGATGGCTAGCCAGTCGTCGATGCGAAGGGCTAGTTCCCCGGCGGAAATCTCGTTGGGGACGTTACGGAGGATGTTCCGGAACGGATGGTCTGGGCGGAGGAGGCGGTCGCAGTTCAATCGGAACGAGGTCAGGTCAACCTTCGTGTTCGGTCCGACGCGCTCGGGCATCAGACGATGGGCGAGGCGTTCTACGGTATAATGCCAATATCGGGTAACACCGGCCCGAGCGCCCTCACGATCGCGTGTGGTGTGAGGCCGAGGTCGCGGAGCGCGAGCGCCACCACGCTCTCACGGACGTACCCGCGTGCGTTCGTCGCGCGTGACACCACTTCACGAAGTTGTGCGGCCGCGCTGCGTGGGTTCCGTTTGGCGAATCCCGTCGTTCCGAGTTCGTAGGGGCCGCCGGGTTCGTTCTCGATCTCCTCGCGAGCCTTCACGATCCGGACGATGGCACGACGGAGCGGTCGGGTAGCGGGGGCGTATCCCTTCGTGCCGAGTGCGACCCGAACTTCCGATGGGCGGACCCCGACGGCGGCGATCACCGACGGGAGCGGAACGGTCCACGGGGGAGCGGGCTTGCGCCTCGACCCGGCTTCAGCCCGGTGGTGCGCCGCGAAGTCGATCAGCATCGCCCCGCCGTCGTGACCCCTCGGGAACTGGATCTCACGCGGACGGTCGACCTTCGCACGGTCGTGCGCGGCGAACACCCGTTCGAGTCGTAGCTCGTAGCTCGCGGCATCGGGTAGGCACGCTCCGACCGCCGCGTCGACCCCACGGATCACGGACCCCGTATCGCCCGCCTCCACGATCCGGCGGGCCTTCGTAAGACGATTCTTCCGCAGGACCTGGACGAGGCTGGAGCGGAGGGCTCGAAGCTCGTCCGCGGCGAGCGTCGAGTCGTCATTCGCGAGGCCGGTTCGGCGCGCCATCGGGTTCGACCTACGGGACCGCCCCGTCCCACCTCACGACCGCGAGGTGCGAGTTCAGTGGCGACACGAAGCTCCACCCGGACTCGAGGTACGTCCCGACCGCCTCGGCGTCCACCGACCGCTGCTCCCCCGTCCGCTTCGGGGCCGGGACGGGCGCTGGGACGGTCGGCGACGGGAGGGACGCCTCCGTGGCCGTCTCGGCCCCGTCGGAGGCGCCGTGAAGGGCGTCCCGAAGCGCCTTGACGAGGTCCTCACCCTGGAGGGCGCCGTTCGTTCTCTTCCCCGTGGCCGCCTCGATGGCGGAGGCGAGGGTCGTGAGGAGTTCGGCCCTCGTGTCGACCTTCGGGCGGGCGACCGATTCGAGGAACCCGCACGCCCGTTCGTACTCCGACCGGGCCTTCTCGATCAGGTCGTCGCTCCACGGCTTCCCGACGGTGTACGCGCCCGGGACGCCGGTGTCGTGGTTCATCATCGCCTCGCGGAGGAGCGGGTCGACGCTCGCCCGCAACATCCCCGTTGAGAAGTAGGCCCGGAGGACGTATGGCCGCAGGCGCGTTCCCTTCGGGGCGGTGGCGTGTAGGACGTTCGCGACCTCGAGGACGACGTGGGCCGTCGTCAGGAACCCGAGCTTCGAGCGCGCGTCCTCTTTCGACTTCGCGGCGATTCCCCGTACCTCGTTCGCCGTCACGACCGGGGACGACGGACCGAGCTTCTCGCCCCGTGCCCGGCGTCCCTGCAGGTACGTCTCCATCGCCGTGGCAAGGCTCCGGGAGCCGAACGTCGTCCAACACTTCGAGGTCTTCGATAGCTCGGCCCGCCCGAGGATCGTGAACGGCACCCGGGCGAACCGCAGCGTCTCGAGGTCGAGGTCGGGCAGGTCGGATAGGACGAGGCCGCGGGCTCCCTCGTAGGCGCCGATCACCTGGGGTCGTACGCCGGAGTGCGCCATCAGGAGGGCGATGACCCGGCCCCGGTTCGAGAGCCGCTCGAGCACCTCGCCGAGTTGCTCCTGCGAGGGGACCTTCTCGGTGCGGATGCTCACGCCCTCGACGGCCTTGAGCTTCGGGTAGCCGTCGAAATCGATCCCGCGGAAGGCGAGGTAGGACCGGAGCGACGAGAACAGTTTGCGAAGGTAGGTCGTGAGCCGTCCCTCAGCGCGGGCGCCGGTCGCGTAGACCTTGAGCCGCTCGGTGAGGGCCTTCGGGTCCTTCCGCGCGAGGCGCTCGACCTCATCGACCGAAAGGCCGAGCCGCTCAAGCAAGAAGCCGAGCTTCCGAACGTTCGTTACGGCGGCGAGCCGGTTGTCGCCCGCCGGGGCAATCTCGTCATACCAGTTCTTTACCCTCTCGTCCGAGAGAAGACCGAGCCTTCCGTGGCCGGTTCCTCCCCCTGCCGGCCTCGCCGCGCGTCCCTTCATCGGCCAGTGACACAGCTCTTCGGGTATTTACGGACTCGTACCCCCGGGCGGTATGGACACGGGGGGATTTGAACCCCCGACCTCTGCTTTGCGAAAGCAGCGATCTTCCGCTGATCTACGTGCCCACGGAGGCGGGGGAGGTCCGGGCCTGTTTAAGGGCTTTGAGATGTCCCGGGCTCCGAGGGCCCCGCGCTTAGTGCTCGTGCCGGAGGACCCGGGTGAACCGGGCGAGCTCTGCGAGGTGGTCTCCGATGAACTTGCGGACCGTCGCGTCCGTGAGGCGGCCGTTCGCGTCGTACTTCTGCGAGGCGAACGGGACGATCACTTCGGGGCGGTTGATCGGGAACATGTTCAGGAACACCATCGACTGGCGCAGCTCGTACTGCGCCCGTGCCCCGCCGA
>DAHVAA010000069.1 GCA_027314845.1 Thermoplasmata archaeon
GGGGTCGTACGTGGGGGACCGAGAAGCCATGGTGACCGAGCGCCGGGGCAAGGGATGGATGCCACTCGGCGTGAATAAATCCTCCTCCGCGCCGGCGGCGTCGGAGACGGTCGACGTCCGGGGCAAGTCTTATCCCGCCGCGGACCTCCCGCCGGCTCGAGGACCGATTCGATGGCCTGGACGCAGCAAGAGGTTCGCGAACTGAAGGAGGGCCGCTACATGCTGATCGACGAAGAGCCGTGTCGTATCCTCAGCATTCAGACCTCCAAACCCGGCAAGCACGGGGAAGCGAAGGCGCGGATCGACGCGGTCGGAATCTTCGACGGCTCGAAGCGTAGCGTGGTCTTCCCGGTCAAGCACAAGGTCCAGGTGCCGATGATCGGGAAGCGCCAAGCGCAGGTCCTTTCCCTGACGGATGCCGAGGTGCAGCTGATGGACCTTGAGAGCTACGAGACGTTCAGTCTCGCGCTCGACGCAGACCTCAAGGGGCAGCTGACCCCGGGCACCGAGATCCAGTACCTCGATGCGATGGGAAAACGACGCATCACCCGCACCTGACGCCGGCGAAAGCGAGGTTGTGCGGAGCGCCGGTTCCGCCTCGCTTCATTAATAAAGGGGACCGGGCATGAAACGGGTGTCCGATCGGCCCGGTCGCCGTTACCGGTCCGGTCGGTGGTAGGAGGGGGGTCGTACGACCGGACCGGGCGGTGTCGGCGCGCTCCCTTCCTCCCGCCTCACGCGGATCCTCCAGGAGAAGGCGGAGGCGCTCAAGAAGCAGCGTCAGTCGGCCGAGGCCGAGCTGAAGCGCGCGGAGGAGCAGGTCCAGCAACTGGACCAGCTCGGGATCACCCCGAGCGGGGTCGCCGAGCGACAGCAGGCGATCCACGAGCTCCATCGCCGTTCGGACTGGGAGAAGGTCGAGCAACAGTCGAAATCCTTGCTCGACTACCTCTCCCGCACGGTTCCCGAGAACCTGGAATCGCGCCGGCAACGGACGCTGGACGCGCTCGGACAGCTTTCCGGCACGGGGATCGTCGTTCCCCCCGAGGTCAAGCGGGAGCTCGAGGCGCTCAGGAATCCGACCGGTGAAGAGACTTGGTCATCGACCGTAGGACGGCTTGTACGGGCCGAAGATGCGCTCCGCAAGGCCGAGGTCGACCACGTCGGCCGCGCCCGCGACCGCGCGCTTCAAGTCGCGAACTGGGCGGGCCTGAGCGGTGAGCGCATGAAGGAGTTCGAGCGCCAGCTCGAGCTCGCCGGCGCCCCCGTTCAGGAAGGCCGCCCCGCCGAGGCCCTCGAATCGATCGGTCGGCTCCTTCGCGAGGGACTACCCGAAGCGGTCGAGAAGCGCCGGACCGCTCGTGAGGCGGCGAGCTCGCTCCTGCAGCAGGCGAAGGAGCACGGAGCGCCGACCGCGGCGCTCGAATCGTCCCTCGACGCAGGTGCGGAGGTGGGCGTGGAGGGCTGGCCCGATACCGTGCCGAAGACCGAGGCGGCGTTCCGCGAGGTCGGGGAGGCGTTACGCGCCCGCTCCCGGCAGTCGCTCGAGGGTCTGCGCGCTTCGGTCGACGCGACGGTCGACTACGGGATCGACCCGAGCGAGGCGCGACGGGCGATCGAGGAGGCGACGGCAAAGATCGAGTCTGCCGCTCCGCTCGAGATCCATCCGATCTTCCTCGACGCACGGCGCGTTGCGGAGGAGCCCGTCGTCACGGTCATCGCGAGCGTGCTGGATGAGGTCCGACCGAAGATCGCCGAAGCCCGACGACTCGGGCGCGACCCCAGCGAGGTCTTCGCGGCGATGAACCGGGCCCGCGAGGCGCTTCGGTTGAAGATTTACTCGGAGGCGTTCGCCGCGAGCCAGGAGGCTCTCGACCGGGTGAGCCGCCTCACCGAGGACGTCAACGTCGCGCGCGAGGAGCTCCAGGCCCTCGAAGAGATGGTCGAGCGGTTCCGTCGGGTGGGATTCGCCGCGGAATCGCTCGAGCCCACGCTCGCCCGCATCCGGGCGCATCTCGATCGGGTCGAGGTCACGGCCGCACGGGAGCTGCTCCGCGAGACCGTCGTGCATCTCGGCCGGGAGGCCTTGCAGTTCTTCCTGGGTCGAGTCACGGGGCTCGACCGTGTTCGGGAGTACGCGCGCTCGCGAGGCTTCCTCACCCCGGAAATGGACCAGACGCTGACCGAGGCGCGCGAACTCCTCGACCGGGGCGAACTCGCGGAAGCGGCCGAGCGGGTCTCCCGGGCCGAGGTCGAGCTGAGGAACGCCGCCGGACCGTACGTCGCGGGACGGGTCGAGGAGATGGAGAAGGGTCTACGCGACATTCCGGATGACGCGCTCGGGGCCCCGGTCCGTCGGCTGCTCGCGGACGCGGATGTCAGCCTCCGGGTCAAGCAGGACCTGGTCGCCTCCGTCGACAGCTTGCGTCGTGCGGAGCGGGACTTCTCCGCGGTCTTCGCCGCGCACGCTTCCGCGCTGGTGGAGGTGCTCGAGGCCGAGGGCCGGATCCTCGAGCAGATGGGCGGCACGAGCGACGAGGTCCAGCGCCAGATCGACGAGGTCCAGCAGATCTTCAATATGGGGGACTTCGTCAAGGCCTCCCGGGCCTCCCAGGAGATCCGGACCCGCGCGCAGCAGCAGCAGCTCCTGCGCAGCGAGGAAGCGGTCTCCCACGCGAAGCTCTCCCTGGTCGAGCTCGAGACGATGGGCCTCGACCTCTCGAAGTTCCGAGCCGAGCTCGAGCAGGCGCAGGAGGCGGCGCGCGCCGCGAAGTATCTCGACGCTTACCAGGTCGCGACCCGCTTGGAAGAGTCCGCCGCCCGCGCCCGCGCTGCGGCGCAGCTCGTGCTCGACGCGCTCGGCAAGGCGGGCGAACGCCTGAACCGCCTGCGCGAAGCCGGGGTCGACCCGGCTCCGTTCTACGAGCCGCTGCGGAACGCCCGGGTCCAGCTGCAGGCGCTCGAGTTCGACGCCGCTCGGGGGACGGTGGAAGGCGTTCAGCAGCGTCTCGCGGAGGAGGAGGCCCGGCTGGAGACTTCGCGCCTGCTCCAGGAGATCGGACTTCTGATCGAAGACGGCCAGCGCCTTTCCTCCCCGATGGAGCCGTTCTCGGCCCGGTTCGAGCAGCTCAAGACGGAGCGGGCGACCGCGCCCGCGGACGCGACCCGCACGGGGGCTCGGCTGCTGCACGAGGAGCTGGTCGCGGTCCTGCGGCCGGTGCTCGAGGAGAACCTCCGGACCCTGGAGACCGACCTCGACATCGCGCGCAGCGCGGGGGTCGACCTCGAGAAGATCCTCCTGCCTCTGTCCGAGGCGCGACGGCGCCTCGCGCTCGCCGTCCCCGTGGGCGCCGCGGCCCTGCTCGACGCCGCGCGCTCGGAGTTCGTGTCGACCCGGGGGCTGGTCGAGCATGCCGAACGCGTCGCGAAGCGGGCCCGGGACGCGCTCGCGAGCGCGGACCTGCTCCACGCCGAGACGGTCGCCCTGAAGGGTCAAATGGACCGGCTCGAACAGCTGCTTGCGAAGAAGCTGTACGCGCGGGTGATCGAGCTCGGCGGACCGATCGAACGGGAGCTCATCCAGGCTACCTATCAGCACGTATCGAAGACCCTCGCCGGCTTTCAGGCGGTCGTTGCCCGGACCCGTACGGCGGGAGTCGACACGTCGCTGGCCGAGAACCTGCTTCACCAGGCCCGGATGTCACTTGACGAGGGCCGTTCCGTGGAGTCGCTCCAGCTCGCGGCCCGCAGCGAGGCCGAGCTTGAACGGGCCGAGCTCCAGCGACAGGTCGCGGAAGGCTCGCTCGAGTCTGCGGCGGCGGCGATCGCGAAGGCGACGGGCGACGGCATCGTCGCGGTGAGCGCGGGCGACAGCTTCGACGCTGCCAAGATCGCGTTCCAGCAGCACGTCTACCCCGATGTGCTCGAGCGGGCGATGGATTCCCTCGACGCGCTCACGGCGGCCCGTGAAGGCCACCGCCGGGCTCAGGAGGCGCTCGCCGGAGCGGACCGGCAGGTCGGGGAGGCAACCGACCACGGCGCCGACCTGACCGAGGCGGCCAAACGGCTCGCGGAGGCCCGGCGCCAGTTCGGCGCCGGTCAGTACGCCGAAACGATCCGGTCCGCTCGGGAGGCCACCGAACTCGGCCGATGGGCGATCGAGCGGCTGTTCGCCGCTCCGATCGGGGACCTTCGACGCCAGGTCGAGTCCGCGCACGCGCTCGGGCTCACGGCCGAGGTCGACCCGCTCGAAGCGCTCCTGAACGAAGCCGAGGCGGCGCTCCGGAGCCGCGAGTGGAGCCGGGTCCGGGAGTCCATCGCCCGGGCCGAGAAGCTAAGTCGACGGGTCTTCGAGGGTGCGATCTCGGGCCGGCGGCGGGAGCTCGAGTCGGAGTACGCGCGGCTCGTGAACGTCGCCCCCGCCGAGGTCACTCGGCGGGAGGAGACCCTGAAGGAGCTCGCGGCCCGTACCGAGCGGCGGGAATACGGAGCGGCGCTCGAGCTATTGAAGGCCGAGCACGAGCTGGTCCTGCGGCGTCGCAAGGAGGAGGCCGAGGCCCGGACCACCGAGTTCAAAGGCCGGCTCTGGGTCGGTGAGCGGCTCGGGGTCGACACCACGCCGGTCATGCAGACCTTCAGCGAAGCGCGGGTGGCGATCGACAGCGGGCGGCTGGACGACGCCGAGGTGCTGCTCACGCGGGCCGCCCGGTCGCTCGAGGGTGTGGTCCGGGACCCGTACGTCCGCAAGCTCAAGGAGACCCAGACCGAGGTGACGTTCGCGGAGGAGGGCCTGCACGTCACGGTGGGTCCGATCCGTGCCCGGCTGAAGGAGGTCGAGGAGCTCGACCGGTCGGGAAAACTCCTCGATGCGGCCCGTCTTCTCCTGCGGGCGGAGGAGGAGCTGAACACGCGGAAGTCGCTCCACCGGGAGCTGATGAACCTCCATTACCTCATAGACGCGGCGCTCGCCCGGGCGCACGACCGGCGCCTGGACACGACGGCCGCGCGGTCGCTCCTGTCGGAGTCGATCCGACTGCGCGAGACCGACTATCCGGCCGCGCTAGAAAAGGCGCGGGAGGCGCTCCGACGGCTCCAGGAGGACGCCGGAGGCGGGTCGGAAGGCCCGACGCCGGCCGCCACGCCGATCTGGCCGTTCCGTCGGCCGCCGTAGCGGGGCGACCCGTTCACGAAGAGAGGAACCCCGAGCCGACCCCGGTCAGCGGGACGTTCGGGATCCCGCGCGGAGGACCGAGTTGCAGCCGGTCGTACTCGACCGTGTGCTTGATGCCCCGACGGCGAAGGAGCGCAGAGACCTGCTCGGTGATCTGAACGACCTCTTGGCAGCGGGCCGGCTTCGCAAAGTAAAACTCCGTCCGCTTCTCCTCGACGATCGGGAAGACGAGTCGGAGGCCGAAGGCGTCCTGGCGATTGTATCCGACCGGCTTGCGGTCCCCCTTGAGGTCGCGGAGGTTCTCGTCCAGCAACACCTCGGGCAGGAGCGGGTCGGAGTCCTTCACGAAAGGGCGGTTCATCTCCACGACCCGTTTGTGGATCTCGGGGTACACGCGCACGAGGTCCCGGTACGACCGCTTGGAATCCAGCAAGATGTGGCCGCTGCGGGCCTTCACGGGAGGGGTCACGACTCACGGACCGGGCGCGGACAATTAACCCCTTTCCTTGGAGTTTCACCGGGCTCGGCTCCTGTCGCTCGCGGGCTCCTCCGGCCCGGATGCGCTTACCGAGAAGAGGTCGGGACGGAGAAACGGCGCGGCGGTCTCACCTCCCGGAGCCGTGGGCCGGGCGTCCTCCCGGAGGACCGCGTCCCATGTCCCGACCTTTACCGACGAAAGGCTCAAAGAGGCCGCCCGCTACGGGCGATGGGCGCTCCCGTAGTCTAGTGGTCAAGGATAGAGGCCTCTCGAGCCTCTGACGCGGGTTCAAATCCGGCGGACCCATCGGTCTGCCGGGGAAACTCCCGCCGGGAGCACTCCCTTCTTGTGCGTTAGGGGCGCGTTGCCGCGGCGCCACGCGTTCAATAGTTCGAGCAACGAGTCGGAGAGAGACCCCTCGAAGAGAAGCTCATCGGCGGCACGCTAGCTCGGTCGAACCATCGGCACCGGCACGCCGGTTGAACAGACGTCGACCCCGGAATCGTTCGCGGAAGGTGGTCAGCCTGCTCCGCTCGGACGGTCGCCGGTTTGCCCAAGAACTGCCCGGCGGCGCCCTCCGCATCACCGCCGAGCGATCGGTCGCCACCTACGGGCCGGGTCCGAACCGCGAGGTATTGCCATACGCTGTCGAAGCGGGTCTTGCGGTGACTCTGTCAAACGCGGCTGTGACCGGGGCCGCCGAGTAAGGGGGCCCGGAGGGTCGGGCCGTCTCCGAGAACGTCACCGCCTCCGTGATCGACGGGCGCGTTTGTGCGAGGGCTCGACACCGATGAGATGCGGGCCACTTGAGCCGGCGGGTTGGGTCGGCCAATCGGGATCGTCCGCCCGCAAAGACGGATTGCCACCACCTCGCCGGTTTCATCTAGCAGGGCCGCTCTCGCAGATCGGTCGTAGGGCCCTATCCCCCGCGTCCTAACGCGGTCCGGGCGGGGTTCGACCAACGGGAGCCAACCCGGGTATCGGAGCGGGTCGTCGATGATCGTGATCGTTGTCTCGGAGGCGGACCCTGTCGCGTCAATGGTCGCCGAGCGTTGGGGCACGCCCGTCGCGACCGGGGACCACGTGGACGGTGCGGCGATCCGCCTCTTGGCGCCGGAGGTGCTTCTCCTGAGGCGCTCGGTCCTCCACATCCATGACGAGCATCTCGACCGGCGGCTTCCGGCGTCGGTCCGGGGCCGCGACCCGACGCTCGTATTTCCGTCGATCCATCGAAGCGAGCAGAATGTGACCTGCCTGACAGTGCACCCGCTGGGGAATCCCGGGCCCCGGGCCGAACGGGGCGGCCGGCCGAGGACGTTCGTCCCGACGGACGCCCGACGTATGGCCTCCGCGCTCCGCGTGCTGGCCGAGCGGGCCGGGGGGTCGGGACTCGCTCCGACGTTCGAGGCGACCCATCACGGCCCCGAGCTAGGGCTTCCGGCGTTCTTCGTCGAGATCGGATTCGGGGTCGCGGCGGGTCCCCCCGCAGAAGCCGTTAGGGTGTTGGCCGACTCCATTCCAAGGCTCTCGCCCGACGCGAGCGACCGGGTCGTGGTCGGCCTCGGAGGCGGACACTACGCGCCCCACTTCACGGAGCTCGCCCTTCGCCGACACTGGGCGTTCGGCCACATCATCTCACGATACGCCCTCGGGGCGCTCGGCGTCGAGGACGCACGCGCGATCTTCGCCGCGAGCCGCGGCGCCGAGGGGTTGCTCTTTGCCCGGGCGCAGGACGCTGGTCACTCCGCCTTCGAGGGCGTGGCTCCCCGTCTCCGGGATGCCGAGGCAGCCCCGCGCGTCGGGAGTGGTTCTGAGCTCGCCCCGGTCAGTCCCGGCGCTCGCCCCGCTGGAACATGATCGCACCAGACCGGTAGACCGCCTTGCCGAGCCGGACCGGTTGGGTCGACGCCACGCCGGGCGTACGCTCCGCCATCATCAGGCTCTCCACGATCTGACGGAACAGGGCGCTCTGGTTGATCTCAGGGTGTCGCTCGAGGAACTGGGCCTCCTCCGGAGTGATGGTGATGTTCTTTCGCAGCATTCCACTCGCGGGGGCCTCGGGCCGCTGGCGCTGTCGCATGGGCCGAAGGATAGACTAGACGTATAAGTGCGTATTGGTGCGTAGGAAATCCTCGAGCATGACGCCGGAGGGACGGGCCGGTCCCCGGCGGCCCCTCGGGAGGTGGCCCGGGGCGTCTCGGGCGA
>DAHVAA010000006.1 GCA_027314845.1 Thermoplasmata archaeon
AGAGCCGGAGCACGTGGGCGATGGACGCCGATTCGTTGAGCGTGGGGACGACCAGGGAGGCCCGCATCGGCGGATCGAGTTCACCCTCCGGTCGCGTAAACCCTCCCGCCCCTCCAGCGGAGCACGAGCGCGACGCGCTGCGCCGGCCGGCCGGCCCGACGCTGGGGCAGCTTTCCGACGACCGCCGACGTCGGCATCTGGGCGACGGGGAGTTCGGCCGCGCTCCTCCTCGAAGCGCTGGGCCTCGGGCTCTATGCCCTCATGACCGACCTGCGCCGGGTACGCCCGTCGGAGGAGCGCGCCGTCAGCGCATCGGGAAGCGACCCGGCCGAGCTCGTCGTGGCGTACCTTACCGAGCTGTTGCTCCTCAAGGAGGCGGACGGATTCCTCGGCCGGCGCCTCCGGGTGCGGCCCGTCGGCGACCCTCCGACCGCGCTCGTCGCGAGCGTCACGGGAGAAGGGTTCGACCCCGCCCGCCATGTCGCTCGGGTCGACGTGAAGGCCATCACCTTGCACGCGCTCGAGTTCGACCCGGCCCGCGGGCGAGCCCGGGTGATCGTCGATATCTAGCCCGGCCCGAGCCGGAGCGGCGACTACGGCATTCGCTCGACGATCGCGCGCAGCGCCGCCGCGGATTGGGGGAGTCGCCCGGCTTTCCCGAGGACCCGCTCGAGCGCGGCGAAGGTCACGAGGAGGTCCGGCCAATCGGCGATGCCCATGTGGCCGATCCGGAAGATCTTCCCCGTGAGCGCCCCCTGGCCGCCCTGCACGAGGACGTTGTACTCGCGCTCGAGGACCTTGCGGAGCTCGGGGTCGCCCATCCCGTCCGGGTTCTTCACGGCGGTCACGGTGTCGGAGGCCCAGCGCCGGTCGGGGAACAGGGAGAGTCCGAGCGCGTCGACCGCGGCCCGGCTCGCCTCCGCGAGACGATGGGTCCGCTCCAGCCGGCGCTCGAGCCCCTCCTCGCGCAGGAGGAGCAGCGCTTCGCGCAGGGCGAGGAAGAGCGGGACCGCCGGGGTCCACGGGGTGTCGTTCTTCTCGAGAGACTTCAGGTGGGCGGCGAGGTCGAGGTAGTAGGATCCGGGATGCAGCGCGGCGCGCGCCCGGTCGGAGAGATGGACGATCGCGAGGCCCGCCGGCGCCGCGAGGCCCTTCTGGCTCCCGGCGACGACCGCGTCGACCCCCCAGGACTCGATGGGAAGGGGGATCCCGGCGACCGCGCTGATCCCGTCGACCAGAAAGAGCGCTCCCGACCTACGGACCGCGGGAGCGAGGAGCGAGAGGTCGTTCGCGAACCCGGCGCTCGTCTCGTTGTGGACGACACACACCGTGCCGACATCGCCCTTCTCAAGCTCGGCCGCCGCCGCTGCGAACGGGAGCGGTTGGCCCCACGGCGCGGAGAGGGTCGTCACGTTCGGGGAGTAGCGACGGACGATCTCGTTCGTCCGCTCCCCGAAGTTCCCGTTCGCGAGGACGAGCGTCCTACGGTCCTTCGGCACGAGCGCGGAATAGACGGCTTCGAGACCGGCCGTCCCGCTGCCCGACAGGATGACCTGATGGCCCTTCGCCCCGAACAGGACCGGGAGCAGCTCCCGGATCTCCTGGACGATGCCGTGGAAGTAGTCCCCCCGGTGATTGAGCGAGGGCATCGCCATGGCCCGCAAGACCCGCGGGTGGATCCGAACCGGTCCGGCGATGAGGAACGTCGTCGTCTCGGGGTCGAACGTCATCGCGACCCTCCGGGAGGCGGGACGAGGGCGGTCAGGGGCTCGCCCCGAAGGGCGCGGAGTACCTCCTCGACCGTGTCGCGGCCGGCGCGCATCTGGGCTTCGGGGGTCGATGCGCCGAGGTGGGGAGTCGCGATCAGGTGCGGATGCTCGAGCAGTTCTCGGTTCATGGGTGGTTCCTCCTCAAAGACGTCGAGCGCGGCGCCGGCCAGCTGGCCCGAGGCCAGGGCCGAGGCGAGCGCGGCCTCGTCGACGAGGGCGCCGCGGGCGACATTGATGAGGAAGCTACCGGCCTTCATCCGCGCGAACGCCGGTGCGTCGAGAAGGTGATGGTTCTCCTCCGTGAGCGCGGCGTGCACGCTCACGATGTCCGCCCGGGACAGCAGCTCGGAGAACGGGAGCATCTCGGTCCCGTCCTCGGGGTGTTTCACGAACGGGTCGAAGGCGACACACCGGGCCCCGAGGGAGACGAAGTGTCGGGCCGCTTCCCGCGCGATCCGGCCGTAGCCCACAAAGCCGACGGTGCGGTCGGCGAGCTCCCCACCGTGCGTCCCACGCTCCCACCGGCCGGCCTTCGTCGCTACGATCTGGGGATACAGTCCTCGAACGAGGAGCAGGGCGAGGAGGACGGTGAGCTCCGCCACGCTACGGGTCGCCGCGGCGGGGGCGTTCACGACGCGGACCCCCCGACGCCCGGCGGCGGCCATGTCGATATTGTCCACGCCGACCCCGGCCCGGGCGATGAGCGTAAGCTTCGGCGCCGCGGCGAGCAAGCGCTCGGTGACCTTCGTGCGGCTCCGCACGATCAGGCCCCAGGCCTCGGCGAGATGTTCGGGAAGGCGCGCGGGGTCCTTGCTCGCATCGATAAGGCGACACGGACCCGATTGTAGCCGTTCGAGCGCGGCCGCGTCGATGGGGTCGGCGACCACGACGGTCGGGAGCTCGGCCATCGCGCCTCGGACCCGGGACCTCTTGAAAACCCTTTGCCGTGGGCGGGCCGGACTACGCCGCCTTGGGCACGGCGGTCCGGTCGAGCGCCGAGCGCACGATCGCCTCGCCGCGGATCCCGCGGATCCACGGCTCGGGCTTGACGATCACCCGGTGGGCAAGCGCCGGGACGGCGAGCGCTTTCGCGTCATCGGGGAGGACGAAATCTCGGCCTCGGAGGAGCGCCCGGGCCCGGGCGACCTTCTGGAGGGCGAGCGAGCCCCGCGGGGAGGCACCGACCTCGCACCGGGCGTCGTCCCGCGTGGCCCGAACGAGGTCGACGATGTACCCCGCTACGGACGCATCGAGCTCGACCTCTTCGACCGCGCGCTGGAGCTCGGAGAAAGTGGCGATGTTGCTCACCGGCCCCACCTCGATCGTCTCGGTCTTTCGTTGACGGCGCCGTTCGAGGATCCGACGCTCCTCGTCGGGGGTCGGGTAGCCGACTTTGAGCCGGAGCAGGAACCGGTCGACCTGGGCCTCGGGCAACGGGTACGTCCCCTCGAGCTCGAGGGGGTTCTCCGTCGCGATGACCAGGAACGGCCGAGGGAGCGGATAGGTCGACCGCTCGCTCGTCACTTGGTACTCCTGCATCGCTTCGAGCAGGGCCGACTGGACCTTCGGAGGGGCGCGGTTGATCTCGTCGGCGAGGAGGAGGTTCGTGAACAGCGGTCCCGGTCGGAAGAGGAACTCGGACTTCGCGGGGTCGAGGAGCTCCGCGCCGGTGATGTCGTGAGGAAGGAGGTCCGCCGTGAACTGGATCCGCTGGAACGAAAGCCCGAGGGCCCGGGCGAACGACTTCGCCATCAGCGTCTTCCCGAGACCGGGGAGGTCCTCGATCAACAGGTGCCCGTCCGCGATGAGCCCGGTGAGGACGAGGTCGACCGCCTCATCCCGTCCGACGATCGCGGTGGCGACCTGGGCGCGGATCTGGCCGGCGAGCATCTGCGCCTCCGGCCCCTTCACCTGATTCCCCGGCGCGCGGCAGGCCCCGACGGTATATGGGAGCCGCTAGCACGGCGAGGCGGGGAGCCGTCCCCGTGTTCCCCGGCCGTAACGATCCGCGTCACAGCAGGCGATCGCCCTCTCGGCGGTCTGACCCCGGCCGGGGGTGTCGGACACCGGGGTTGTCCTCACGTCATCCTCGGCGGACGACCCGTCCGCATGGAGTCAAGAGGGACCCTTCGACGGTACCCGGGCACGGCACGGAGCCGTACCGGTCCCCCCAGGGGATCGACGGCTAAATCGTTGTGGCCTCTTCCCGGTCGAAGGCGCTCGGACGGGCGACCAGCATCGCGAGGGTGACGAGGGCCCCCACGAGCAGCGCGGCGGCGACCCCGATCGGGGCCGCGTGCGACGGAAGGAGGAACGAGCTCGCCCAGGCGATGCCGAGCGCGAGCGCGGGGACGAGCAGCGTCGTGCGGGCGCGGGCGAGGCCACCGGTCGGACGCGCCGGGTCCTCCGCGAGCCACGCCAGGAACGCCAGCCCACCCGCTCCGGCGAGGAGCTCGGGAAGTAGCCCGTAGGGGCTCGCGAGCGCCCCCACCACGAGTCCGGCGAGCGCGGGGATCGGCGCGGTCGCCCGCACGTGAGGCAGGGTGAGGGCGCGCATCGCGATCGCCGCGGCCGGGAGCGCGAGCGTGAGCAGGAGCGCCGGGAGCACCGGGAGGGTCCCATAGAAGCCGAGGAGGCCGCTCACCAGGAGGAGGGCCGCGCCCGACACGATCCCGGGGCGTCGGGCGGGGACGGAGGGGCTCATCCCAGCCTCCGCGGCGCCGGGCGACGTAGCAGGTCGACGAACCGGGAGAGCGACCAATACTCCTCCCAGTCGATCGTGGGCGCCTCCTCCCAGGTCCGGGCGACCCGGGTCCGCCGCATGAGTCGAAAGATCCGGAGCACGAGCGCTTCGTCCTCGGGGTCGAGCGTCCCCAACTCCGCTTCGAGCGGAACGGGCGACGGACTGAGCACGATGACCGGAAACCCGCGTCGCCGCAAGTGGAGGACGAGCTCGCTCGCCTCGTCGTCCGCGAGCGAAGAGAAGAGGACCGTCGTGACCCCGGGCGGGAAGTAGCGGCTCGCCGAGACCGCTCCCCGCTCGGCCGGGATCCCCGCGGGCCCGAGACGGGCCGCGAGCAGCTGGGTCCGGATCCGCAACTGGTGCGCCCGTCCGCTCCCGAGCGGCACGGCGTCCAGGAACTCGCCGAACACGCCCAGCCCGACCCGGGACTTCTCGCGGAGAAAGGAGTCCGCGATCCCGGCGGCCGCGGCGCGCGAGATCGAAAGGAGCCGCTCGTCGATCGTGGGGCCAAAATTCGTCCCCCGAGCATCGAGCAGGAGCAGTACGTCCCCGGTCCGGTCCAGGAGATACTCGTTCGCGAGCAACCGCCCCGCGCGCGCGCTGGCTCGCCAGTTGATGTGGCGGTACGGATCGCTCGGGGTCGCCGCCCGAAGCCCATAGAACTCGCCGGTCGAGCCGACACGATGCGACCGCGACTCGCCGGGAAGCGCCATCGTCCGGCGGAGGCGCACCGCTCCCACCCGGACGAGCTCGGGCGGGTACCGCTCCGCCACGAGCGGCGTAGGGTCGTAGCGTGCCGGCCGCTCGACGAGGCCCGTGGCGTCCCGCCAGACGATCCGGGGCGGTGGAATGACGGCGATCGTCGGTTCCCGCGCGCGCCATCGGAACTCGAACCGAATCTCCCCGTCGCGTCGTTCGACGCTCGGTTCCTCCAGCGGTTCGATCCCCGCGGGTTCCTCCAGCTCCAGCTCGAGGTCCCGGGGGTCGGTGCGATCCAGGGTCCGGGCACGGCCGCGCAACACGACCTCCATCGCGCTCCCGGTCAGCTCTCGTTCGAGCCGAAGTTCGGGGGCCCCCCGTGGGCCGCCGAGCGCAGCGGCCGGACCGGCCAAGAGCAGCGGCAGAGCGAGAAACAGCGGCGCGGGCGACTTGAGCGCGACCGCGGCGGCGAGGAGGGCGGCCCCGGTGGCGAAGAGCAGGAAGACAAGCGGGGTCCAGCGGAGCGGGGCTTCTCCGGGTGACGGGGAGCTCATGCTCTCCGTTCGAGGTCGTCCAGCCGTTCGTTCAGCTCGTGACGGAACTCGGCCGGGCTCAGCCGAAGGAGGCGGGCGAGCTCTGCCCGAGAACGGGCCGGTCGCCCCGGATTCGAGCCCTGGCGCTCGAGGCGATCGACCAGATCGACGATCGACTCGCGTCCGAACCGGCCCGAGCGGAAGGTCGCGCGCAGGTTCCCCGATGGGGCGCTCTGCTCGGGACGGCGCGACCGGGACTCCGTGCGGGGCGCGCCCATCCAGGCCTCTCCGAAGAGAACGCCCGCCGCCACGAGGGCCACCACGCCGGCGAAGACCGCGAGGGAGCTCGACGGGTCGGCCCAGATCGCGACCGCGGTAGCGAGCACGATGACGATCGGCAACGTCCATCCGAACGGGAGCCTCATCGCGCGGCCTCGGGCCGATTGCCGAGGTCCTCGATCGCGGCGCGGATCGCCTCCCGGGCATCGGTCAGATGCGCCGGTTCCAGGGCGTGCGAGGAGTACCGAGCTTCTTCGAACAGCCGCGTGAGGGCGGTCGCGGCGTTCGACCGGATCCCCAGGGCGATCAGGTGGCGCGTTCGAATCTCCTCCGGGGTCTCGGGCCCCACCCACCCGATGAGCGGGGCGATCCGTTCCAGGAACTCGGTGTAGAGCGCGATGATCACGCGACGTGGGTCATCGCCCAGGTCGAGCTGGCGGTGCGCTTCCTCGAGCGCGGCCTTCACGCGACGCACGGCCTCCACTCGGGCGAGGCGCGGACCCCCTTCCTCGCGGCGCGACCGGACCAGCGCCCGGGCCGCCGGCACCGCGACGACCGCGATGACCACGACCGCCGCGGCGATGACGGCGAACGGAACCCAGGGGGGCACGCCGGGCAAAAGGAAAGGGGTGACGTTGCCGATGGGGGTGAGGTTCGCGGCCGTCGAATTGTTCGTGAGGGACGGGGGAGGCGACGTCCCGTTCGAGCTGATGGGAACGGATCCCGTGGGAGCGGGGCCGCCGCCCGTGTAGACCCGAAAGAACGCGACCAGGAGGATCAGGATCAGGATGACGACCAGGAGGTTGGCGACCGCCCGGCTCGGAACCCCTACGGTGCCATTGGCGAGGCGCTGGTAGACGAACAGGCCGATCAGTAGGCCGAGGAAGACGAGGATCGCCCAGGCAATGAGCGCGTTCGGTAGGAACAGCTCGCTGATGTGCGGCGGGGGCGCGCCCGAGCTGGTCGCCGCGCCTATGAGGAGGCTCGAGGCGGCGCCGACGGCGAGCGCGACCAGGAGCGCGACCAGGAGCACGCGGGAGGTGCCGGTCGGCCCCGGCGGAGGTGCGACGCGCATCCGATCCCTCCGT
Source organism: Thermoplasmata archaeon (assembly GCA_027314845.1). The sequence continues at coordinate 7,112 of DAHVAA010000006.1, forward strand.
CCACGACGAGGCGGGTCGGACGCTTATACGCTTCCCGCCGGCAACTTCGGAGAGAGGAGGTAGAAGCTGCGTCGTTCGTGGTCCCGCGAGAGGACCGCGAAGTCGTCGACCGCGTAGCCGAGGTCGAACGCCGCGCGGAAGGCGTCCCGGACCGCGTGGCGCCATCGGCGTGAGCCCCCCGGGTCGTGCTCGGCGAGCGCCGCAAAATCGAACGGCACTTCGAGGTGGGCGCTCGGGCCGGTCGGCTCGGCGACCGCGGTCGGCACTCGTAGCCCGGCCTCACCGGGTTCGGTCTCCACGATCGCCGTCGAGCTCGTCCAACGTCGGTCCTCTTCCTGGGGCGAGGGAAGAGCGCCCGCGAGGCGCGACTCCACCCGCGGCGACGTCAGCGGCCAGACGTACCGGACCCGGTCGGTCTCGCCGCCCCGGTTGACGGCGTCTCCCAACTGACCGAAGTAGTGAGCAAGGTATCGGTCGGGGGCGGCCCCCAGTCGCCGGACGAACAGCCAGGCGTTCCGGCTCACGAGCGGGTCGAACGTCCCCCGTACCTCGGCGAGACCGAGCTTGAGGACCTCGTCCCTCTGGAACGCCTTCAGGCGGAAGCCGAGGTGATGGTTCTGGTACTCCGGCCGGACGACCGTGAGGTGCGACACGTGGTAGAGCGAGCCGCCGTCCCAGCCGATCAGCGAGACCGTGACCCCGGCGAGGTAGATGTCCGCGAACGCCCCGAGGACGAGACCGCCGTTGTCCTGAAGGACCCGCATCAGCGGGGGCGGGACCCCCACCGATCCTTCCGGACCCCAGACCGCCGCACAGAGCTCCTCGACCTGGCGGAACTCCTCCGGCTTCTCCAGCCGGCGGAACCGGAACCCATCGGCGCTGCCGCCGGCGCTCGTTGCTAACCCCCGGCGCGTCGACCGGAGCTCGATACTTAACCCGGTCGACCGTGGTCCGCGGTTATCGGCGGACCCGCAGTTCGGCGCACTTCGCCTCGTACCGTCGCTCGTCGTGGGGGGTGAGGTCCCAGAGCAGGCGTTCGAGCTCGGGGATGTTGCGCAAAAACTCCGCCTTGCTCTTCGTTACCATCAGCCGCTCGAACTGGTGGCGGGCATTGTAGTAGGCGCCGACGAGGTAGGCCCCGAGGATCGCGACGATCGGCCCAACGATCACGAAGACGAGGTTGTAGTTCGCGTCCGGCTGGGCGGTCTGAGCGTTGATCGCGGAGAACGGAGCCGCATTCCCGAGCGGAGTGAAATAACCGGCCGCAAGGACTGTGAGCAGCGCCCCGACGGCGAGCACGAAGATCGAGATCGGAGCCCGGTAGCTTCGCAGGCCGTGACGGAATCGGCGGGAGAGCGGTATCGGCTCCGGCTCGGGAGACATTCTTTCGGCCGGAGTCGACGGCCCTTATGTCATTAGCCCATGCCGGGGCCGGCCGCTTTCGCCAGCCGGGTCAGTTCTTTCCGGCCGCTCCGCGGCGGCCGGCCGCGGCGTCGCGATCGGTCCGGCCGAACGTCCGGCCCCCGACAGGACGGGCAGGCGGACGGCCCGCCGAGGGCGGTGGCACCTCGGCCAGCATCGGACGAAGGCGTCGGTAGACGAGCACCGCACCGAGGAGCGCGACCAGCGCCCCTCCGAAGGCGGAGGCCTCGCCTCCGATCAGGCCGAGGCCGACCAGGAAGAAGCCGACGACCCCGAAGATCGCGCCCGAGAGCAAACCGCCACCGACCCGTCCGCTTCCCGGACGGCTGCGAACCGACAGGAGTGCTCCGCTCACCTCGAGCCCGATAATGGCCATCGACTGGAGCACGACCAGGGAGACCCCGTCGGCGGTGGCTCCGCTCACGCCGAAATACTCGGTGACCCAGGCGAGTGCGACGATCCCCCCGATCGCGGCCCGATAGCCGAGTGCGTAGAACGGGCCGGACTCGCTGCCGCCCCAGAAACGGCTGCGGAGGAGGGCCCACTGAGCGACCTCGGTGCCGCCGACCAACAGAGCGAGGAAGAGGAACGCGCTCGGCAGCGCGGCGTTCCCCATCGAGAGGGTGAATAGCAGGAACGCGACCGCGATCGGAACTCCGACGAATAGGCCCGCGGTGTAGGCGAACATCTCCTTTCGCTCGTCGAAGAGTGTCTCGGGCACCTGAGGGGTAGCGTACCGGCCGACCTCCCACCAGACGAACCCCCCCGAGAGCGCGATCCCGACCAGCGCGCCCAGCGAGAGCGGCAGCGAAGCGATCGCCATCCTCAGTCGACCTTCCGCCCGGCCGCGAGGAAACCGGTGTGGCCGAGCATCTCGAACTCGGGCCGGGTTCCGCCTTCCCCCACGTGCAGCGCCCGCTCCAGCACCTCGATCGCGCGCACCTCATCGAAGCCGAGCGTTCGGAAGGCCCGCACCGTCTTCTCAAGCTGGTTGTACGTGGGGGAGAACGTTGCGACACCTCCTCCCGGGACGAGTGCGGCGTGCGCGGCTCGGAGGACCTCCCACGGTTCGGGCAGGTCGAGCAGGATGCTCGTGAGCTCGGCTTCGTCGAACCCTTCCTGGACCACGTCGCGCACGCGAAAGGAGACCCGGTCGCCGAAGCCGGCCCGGCGGACGTTCGTCTGGGCGGTCTCGAGGAAGTCCGAACGTCGATCGTAGGCAAAGACCCGGCCCGTCGACCCGACCGCGTGCGCGAGCACGATCGTCAGGGCACCGCTGCCGGCCCCGGCCTCGGCGACACGACCCCCCGGAGCGACGCCCGCCAGGAACAGGAGCTCGGCCGCGTCCTTCGCGGTGACGATCTGCGCGCCCCGACGCAGGGTCGCGAGCAGGTCGGAGAGCGCCGGCCGCAGGACTCGGTACGTCACGTCGAGCCAGACGACGGTACCCCCCGGCGCTTGCCCGATCTGGGAGCTCAGGTCAAGGACTCCGTAGTCCCCGATCTTCTGAGGGCCGGCGGCGAGCCGTAGGACGATCGGGGGTACCCCGCGATGTCGCAGGACGACCGTGTCGCCCTCCTTCCAGAGCTCGGCCACAACGTCACCCGTCTCGCGTACGTCGCCCGAACGGTATTAATGACGCGGACCCGTCAGGGGACCACCCTTCGGCCGTGCCGCGGGACGTGCGGGTCGAACGTTCCCCGGGCAGCTCGACCCGCCCGAGGGTTCCGATGTACTCTCGCTCGAGTGCGACGCAGAGGAGCCACGCTTGAGATGCGTTCCCGGCCCGTCCGCGCTCAGGTCCACCGCCGATCTCGCCTACACGGCGAGGCTCTCCCTCGGCCGCGCCCCCGACCTTATATGCGGGGAGCCATCGCCTGCTCGACCCGGAGGCGGACCACGGTCCGACCGGCGCTCGAGGCGGAGGGGGAGAACGCAGGGTCGCGCGGGCATAGTGTAGTCTGGTTATCACATAGGCTTGCCAAGCCTATAACCCGGGTTCAAATCCCGGTGCCCGCACTCGGTTCTTCCCTGCGCCTTCTAGGTTCGGCGTCGCTCGGCCTCGTCAGCGCCTTACCTTCCCCCTCGATACGGGGGGTGCATGACGCCTGGCGCGGTGGCGTCCGGCCATCCGCTCGCCACCGCAGTTGGTGAGGAGCTCCTGCAGCGGGGCGGGAACGCTTACGATGCGCTCATCGGGGTCAGCGCGGCGCTCACGGTCGTCCAGCCCCACATGAACGGCCTCGGCGCCGACTTCTTCGCGGTCGTGCACGAGGGCTCGGTGCGGGCGTTCAACGGGAGCGGCCCCGCCGCGCGCGAAGCCACGATCGAGCGCCTCCGGGGATCGGGGCACTCGAGCGTGCCGAGCTCCGGGCCGCTCGCCTCGCTCACCGTCCCCGGGCTGGTCGCGTCATGGACCCGGTTTGCCGAACGCACGACGCTCCCGTTCCGGGACCTGTTGACCCCGGCGGTGCGCCTCGCGCGGGACGGATTTCCGGCGACCGCGGCGCTCGCCCGCTCCGCGCGGGCGACCGCGAGCCGCGCTGACCCGGACTGGCACGCGGTCTACGCCGGAGTTCGCACCGGCGCCCTCCTTCGACAGCCGGACCTCGCCCGGACGCTCGAGCGCGTCGGGGCGGACTGCGGGCACGCCTTCTACCACGGCGACCTCGCGCGGTCGATCGAGGAGGACATGCGTAGGAAGGGCGGGCTGCTCGCCTTCTCGGACCTGGACGAGTACCGTCCCGAATGGACGGAGCCCCTCACGGTCCGATACCGGGGGCAGGACGTCTTCACCACGCCCCCGAATAGCCAGGGAGCCACCGCGCTCATCTGGCTCAACTTGCTCGCTCGTCACGACCTCGGTTCGGCGTCGGAAGCCGAGTACCTGGGCCAGCTCGTGCGATCGCTCCCGGTCGCCTACGCCTACCGGGCCCGCTACATCGGGGACCCGAAACGGGTCCGGTTCCCTCGGGCGCTTCTCGATCCGGGATACCCGTACGAGGAGACCGACCGGCCCCCGCCCACCGGCGCCGAAGGAGAGGGCGACACGACGGCGTTCTCGGTGACCGATGGTGCGATCGGAATCAGTGCGATCCAGAGCAACTACATGGGGTTCGGGAGCGGGCAGACGGTCCGTTCGACCGGGATCAATCTCAACAACCGCGGCTCCTACTTCACCCTCGAGCCAGGGCATCACAATGCCCTGCGACCGGGCCAGCGGAGTTTCCACACTCTCATGGCCCTCTACGTCCGGGGGCCCGGGACCGAGCTCCTTCTGGGAACGATGGGCGGAGACGTCCAGCCCCAGACCAACGTCCAGGTCCTCACGCGCATTCTCGACCGGGGGGCAACGCTCTCCGCGGCCATCGAAGCGCCACGGTTCGCATGGCCGTGTTCGATCTACCGGTCGGCGGAGCTCTTCGCCGAGGAGGGACTTCTGCTCCCCTCGGCGCGACCGGTGGGAAACGACCGCAATCTGGTCGGACATGCGCACGGGATCCTTTCCGGCGCTCGCAGCGAGGTGGGCGTCGATCCGCGCGGTGACGGCCGGGTCGACCGGAACGGGCGGAAGCAGTCGGGGCGCTGAGACGACTATCGGTCGTCTCCCCTCGAGACGGGCCGCAGCGCCCTTCCTTCCGGTCGGCTCCGGAGCGACCCTCGGGACCCTGCGGAGGCGCTCCGAGGGCTTTCCCGGCCCCGGTCGTGAGGCTTTTGGGACGGATGTGCTAACACCCGACGATGGCACGCGTGCGCACGATAGCAGTCCCGGGCGGGCGATCCTTCGAGTACGTGGCCCAAGGGGACGGGCCGGCGACCCTGTTGGTGCATCCGGGCGGCCCCGGCCTCACTTACCACTACCTTCGGGGGCTCCTTCAGCTCGCGAACGCGAACCTCCGCGTGGTCCTGTTCAACCCACGGGGGGTCGGCCGGAGCTGGGCCCCGAAGAATCCGAAGGAGTACACCATCCCGAACATGGCCGAGGACGTAGAGGCGATCCGGCGGGCGCTCAAGATCCGGGAGCTGCACCTGCTCGGCTACTCCGCGGGCGGCTTCGTCGCGCTCGAGTACGCGCATCGCTACGAACCCCGCCTCACCTCCCTCCTGCTCTGCGCGACCGCCGGTAGCGCGGAGGAGGTCCGCGTCGCCAATCGCATGATGCTGCTCGCCGCCTCGCCGCGCCAACGGACGCGCCTGCGCGAGCTCACGCGCGCGAAGGCGTTCGACACCCCGGAGTACCAGAAGCTGACGGAGGCGATCACCCGCCCGTTCTCGACCCGCTTCCTGACCGCGACCCCGCTCGACTGGAAGGCCACGAAGTCGAGCCCGAGCGTCTACCACGCGATGATGACACGGACGGGTGACGAGTTCGCCGTCGACGGTTCGATCGCCTCCTGGGACGGTCGCAAGTACTACTCGAAGATCGAGGTCCCGAGTGCCGTGATCGTGGGGAAGTACGACTTCTTCCTCGAGCCGTCCATGGAGATGGCGGAACGGATCGAACCGGCCCATCTGCGGGTCCTTCCGCACAGCAGCCACATGGAGATCCTGGAGCAGCCCCGGGAATTCCTGGGCACGGTCCGCGAGTTCCTTCAGGACGTCACGGGCGGCTAGCGCCGCGACCCGTTAGCGGTAAAGGGCCCCGGGACGCTACACGTCGGGAGCAGATGCCCGACCCACCCCCGAGCCGACCGACGCGAGCTTCCACCGAGGAGCCGCTCGACACGATCCGGATCCGCCTCACCCCCGAGGCCCGGGAGGCGCTCACGGCCGCGCTTCAGGGCCGGCCGGACGGCTCCGGTGTACGGGTCTGGGTCGAGCGGGGGATGCGGCCCCATGCCCAGATGATGATCGACCGACCGTCTCACCGCGACCGGCCGCTCGAGGTCGACGGGATCCCTCTTCTCCTCGACGAGAGCAGCCTCCGCTTCCTCCGGGACGCCGAGGTCCGATACCGCACCGACCAGCATCCCCCGGGTTTCGAGGTGGTCGGGCCGTTCTTGCCCTCGACCGTCGCGCCCACCGAAGCGGCCCCGACCCCGGCCGAGACGTCACGGCCGCCCGCGCCGAAGGGCGATCGTGCGGAGGTCGAGACGAGGATCCGCGAGGCACTGAAGAACGTCTACGACCCCGAGATCCCGCTCAACGTGGTGGACCTCGGGCTCATCTACGGTATGGAGTGGAGCGAGTCCGGGGCACTCACGATCCGCATGACCCTCACGAGCCCCGGCTGCCCCGCGGTCGAGGCGTTCGCGGACGAGGTCACCCGAACGGCGCGCGAGGCTTCGGGGCTCTCCTCGGTCACGGTCGAGATCGTCTGGGAGCCGCCGTGGGGGCCGGATCGGATGAGCGATTTCGCACGACGGCAGTTCGGCTACGCGTGAGCCCCACCGCGCGCCCGGCCGCGTCCGAAGGTTTTTCCGAACGGGCCCCGATAGTACCTACCCGGGTTCCATGTTCGAGGCGAACCCCCTGTCCGACCGGTCGCGTGCGGAGACCGATCCCCCTGCCGCGAAGGCCATCGTGCGGAACGGGTTCAACCGGGTCTCGACGATCTATCGACGCGACGACGCGAGCTCGGACGCGTTCGGCCATACCCAGAGCGACCACGAGGAGTGGCTTCGCCCGTTCTTCCGGACCGTCCCCCGAGGGTCCGAGGTCCTCGACCTCGGTTGCGGCTGCGGGGTGCCGGATGCGCGCCGGCTGGCCGAGCGGTTCCGGGTGACCGGGGTCGACATCTCCGACGTCCAGGTCGAACGGGCGAAGCGCCTCGTTCCGAACGCCCGTTTCGTGCGGGCCGACATGACCGACGTGCGGTTCCGGGCGGAGACGTTCGGCGGGGTCCTCTGCCTGTACGCGCTCATCCACGTTCCTTTGGAGGAACAGCGTCCGCTGCTCGACCGGGTCCATCGCTGGTTGCGGCCGGGCGGCATCTTCCTGGTCGTCACGGGCGAGCAGGCGTTCACGGGGACGGAGGAGAACTGGCTGGGCTCCAACGCGACGATGTACTGGAGCCACGCCGACAGCCGGACCTACGCGCGGTGGCTCGAGGAGGCCGGGTTCGAGGTACAGCCCCGTACTCGGGTTGACGAGCCGGGGGCGGCCCACGCGCTCTTCCTCGCGCGTCGACCCGACCGACCTTCCGAATGACCCCCGGAGCGTTTCGTCATCTCGCCGGCAGGCAGTAATCCCCCGGACCCGATGGAGCGTTCACGTCGGCGTTCCAAGTGCGCATCTTTCGGACCCCGACGGGGTACCTCGCCTGGATCGATGGTCTCGGCACCGTCGAGGCGCGAACGCTCCTCGAAACCCGCCGCGAGGCCCGCCGGTTCGTGGGCGCCGTCCTCTCCGGGGCTTTCCCGGATCGGCCGGCGATCGACCCCGCTGGAGCCCGGGAGGTCCTCGAATTCGCGGTCGACATCCGCCGACGCCGGTCGCCCCGACCGGCCGAGCTCAGGGACGCATCGTGAGCTTGGGCACCTTCAGCCTCCAGTCCCAGTAGTGCGCTTCGGGAAAGCCACACCAGCGCACCCGGACCTCCCGGTCCTCGTAGTGGGCGACGGCCTTGCCGCACTTCGGGCACCACTCCTCGCTCATGGCGTTCGACGTTCGACGCGATAGTTCGCACCGGAGCATAGGATTGTCGACGGTGGCTCCGAACGCGTCCTTGTCGTCCGCCGACGGGAGCGGCGGAAGACCCGCTTGGGGTCGCGCGCACCCTCGGGGGATCACCGATCGGTCGGTGAAGGCGAGACGTCGGTCGGGTGGGGCGCCGGGGGGCTATCCGAGCCGGGAGCTCCACCCCCGTCGGTTCGCAAGACCTTCGGAAGACTTCGAGGAGGAGGTTCGGCTCGACCTTGGGAGCCGGATAAGGAACCGGGACGAAGGGGCGGTCTCGGCAAGCGCGGCCGCGCCAGGTCTATCGGCCCTGCTCAGCCCCGAACCAGTGACGGAAGCGCCCGACATTCGCGACGGTGCCGAGAAGGAGGACTGCATCCCCAACCTGGAGGACGATGTCGGCCGGGGGGTTGACGACGGTATCGAATTCTCCGTTCTTCCCGGGGCGTGCGTAGCCGATGAGGAGGCAGCCGGTCTGTTGTCGCACCTCGGCGGCGGCCCGGTCGAAGCCCGACCCGACCAGGGGGCCTCCCTCGCGGAGGAGATACTCCTGGATGTCCGCCCGCACGTCCCCGGCGCTCAGGTCCTCGAGCGCATCGGCGACGTCCGGCTCGAAAGCCGCACTCGCGCAGAGGCGGCCGCCCAGGTCCGCCGGGCTCGCGACGTAGGTGACCCCCGCGGCGCGCAAGGTGTCGCGGAGCTCGGGCCGCTGGACCGACACGACGATCCGTACGTGCGGGGCGAGCGCTCGGACGTTGAGGGCCGCGATCATGTTGGTCGCGTCGTCGCTCGTGCAGGCGATGACGCTGTGCGCGACGGGGACGTTGGCCCGCTCGAGGAGGTCTCGCTCGGCGGGTGCCCCGTAGGTCACGTAGAGCCGGTCCTCAGGGGCGAGCGACCGGATGTTCGGGACCTCGTCGGAGCTCTGGACCACGACCGCCACCCGTTGGTCTTGGGCGAGCAGCTCGCGCACGGCGGCCCGACCGACCGCCGTGTAGCCCAGGACCACGATGTGCCCCTTGAGGTCGGTCCCGAGCAGACCGAGGGAACGCTTCTGCTGCTCGCTACTGACGGTTGTCGCGATCACGGTGATCAGGAAGCCCAACAGGAAGATCTGGATAAACAGCGTGGCCATCGCATCGAGCTTGGCGTACGTGTTCGTCGGGACGATGTCGCCGTAGCCCGCGGTAGAGATCGTCACGATCGCCCAGTAGAACGAGTTGTAGAGCGTCATTCCGCTCGACCGTTCGAGAACGAAGAACACGAGCGAGCTCGCCACGTACACCACCGCGAACACCGAGAGGAACGGTGCGAGGCGACGCAGCAACTCCGCGTAGTACCTTCGCCGGAGCCCGGGCACGGCGGGCGCGTAGGCGCCGGCCTTCGTTACCCTTGCGGAGCGCCCGGCCGGCATTCGCCTTCCCGCAGCAAATGGTAAATACGGTGCCCTGAGTGGGCGAGCCCTTGACGGCCGCCGCGAGCGCCGCGGCCTTGGGAAGCGGGACCGTGAGCGAGCGACCGGTGCCTCGACCCTTGGTCGCAGCCGATTACACCCGCTTTGAGCGCGCCCGCATACTGGGGGCACGCGCACTCCAGATCTCGCTCGGCGCTCCCATCCTCATCGATGTGCCCTCGACCTTGGTCGACCCGGTCGAGATCGCCGAGCGGGAGTTCGCGGCGGCGCGGATCCCGATCACGGTCCGTCGCGGGTCCCGGTCCTAACGCCGGGCCCCGGGCCCCCAGAGTGGCGCTAGACCCCGGCCTGGTCGAGCGCTTGGGCGCAGCCGCATTCCGGAGGCTTCGCGATCCGCGGCAGGAAACCGGTGAGCAGCCGGCGCATCCGCTCGACGTTCCGGTGCATCGTCTCGACGATCTCCTTCGCCTCGACGGGGCGGTCGGCCCAGACGTCGAAGTCGGTGACCATCGCGAGACACACGTAGCAGAGCGCGCGCTCCCGGGCGAGCGTCACTTCGGGAACGAGCGTCATCCCGATCACGTCCGCGAACGTGCGGAAGTACGCCGACTCCGCCCGGGTGCTGAAACGCGGGCCCTCGACGCAGACGTAGGTCTTTCCCTCCGTGAACGGCGAGCCGACCGCACGGCCGGCGGACACGGCCTCCCGGGTGAGGTCCGGACAGAACGGGTCGGCGAGCGAGACGTGGTAGACCCGACCTCCGTCGTAGAACGTCGTGGGCCGCCGCTTCGTGAGGTCGATGAACTGGTCGGGCAGCACGAACGTCCCCGGGGACAGCTCCTCTTTCAGCGAGCCGACCGAGCTCACCGTCACCACGGCCTCCGCGCCGAGCGCTCGGAGCGCGTCGATGTTGGCCCGGTAGTTCACCCGGTGGGGAGGGATCGTGTGCCCCGGACCATGGCGGGGCAGGAACAGCACGCGTAGCCCTCCGACCTCCCCTTCCTCGATCGGTCCGGACGGCGCCCCCCACGGGGTCGCGACCCGGTGGGTCGCCTTCGCGCCCTGGTCGAAGATGCCGGTGATCCCCGAACCTCCGATGACGCCGACCGTGCGGCGGGCGGGAAGGGTCAACGGACCTCCGGGGAGCCGGGACGGGCCCGGGCGAGGAACCGCGCCATCACGACCTCGCCTCGGGTACGCTCGAGCAGCGTCCGGGCGGTGTCCTGCTTCGGTTTGAGCTGCACGATCGCCCGGGTGGTGTCGAACTTGAGCAGAGCGCGGGTAAGGCGCTCCATGAGCGCGAGCGCCTGCTCGGCCCCGGGAAGGTCGTCGTGGCCCAGTCGGTCAAGCGTCAGTCTTCGTACCTCGCCCACGACGTCGCCCAGGCCGAGCAGGTACGGCTCCGGGTCGACCCCGAGCTCGGTCGGGCCCGGGAGGGGTTCGTTCGCGACGATCGCGCCGAGAAGCACGGCCTCGACGGCCTCCTGTAACGCATCGAGCGCGAGCGGCTCGTCTCCGCGACCCTCCCGCCGGAGCCAATCGGCCAGCTCGCCGGCGGCTCGGCGGACCTCCGCGAGCTCGGTCGGCGCCGCTCCTTCCGCGTGCACCCGGGCCATCGTGCCCTGGCTCAACCGGCGCAGCCGGCGGGCGCGCTGGTAGAGGTCCTCCCGACGCAGCTCGCGTTGGCGCAGGTGCGCTTCGATCCCGGCCAGCACGCTCTCGGGGACCCCGTCGGGATAGCGACGCGGTGGGCTAACGGAAGAGGGTGAACCGCTGGTCATCATCGCCTCCGTTCAGGATCCCCAGTCGGACCCCCGCATCCAGCCATCCGTGAGCGTAGCTCGCGGCCGCGAGCGCCCGCTCGGGGTCGCCCGACCGCGAGAAGTGTTCGGCGTCCGACAGGTACGCCCGCGCCATCGCGAGGAAGTCGTCCGAGGCGCCGTGCAGGAACGACCGTTCGGGCGGCGCCGGCGTGACCCGGCCGAGCGCCTCGCGCGTCAGCCGCAGGTACTTTTCGAGCAGCGACTCCGCGGTCACGGGGGAGCGCCAGCGTCGAGGTCCCGATAACGTCCGTCGTCCTGCGAGTCCGGTGGTCACGCCTTCGGGACCTTTTCCCAATCCTTGAGGAACCGGGCGAGCCCGAGGTCGGTGAGCGGGTGTTGGCTCAGCTTCTCCATCACGGCGTACGGCATCGTCGCGATGTCGGCCCCCGCCTTCGCCGCCTCCAGGATGTGAATCGGGTGGCGCACGCTGGCGACCAGAACCTGGGTCGAGAATCGGTAGTTCCGGTAGATCGTGACGATGTCCCGGATCAGGTCCATCCCGTCCTGGCCCTGGTCGTCGAGGCGTCCGATGAAGGGGCTCACGTAGGCCGCCCCGACCTTCGCCGCGAGGAGCGCCTGATTCGCACTGAAGACGAGGGTCATGTTGACGCGGGTCTTCTCCCGGGCGAGGGCCTTCGTGGCCCGGAGGCCGGCCGGCGTCATCGGGACCTTGACGTAGATCGACGGGTGGATCTCCCGCAGGTGTCGGCCCTCGCGAAGCATGCCCTCGGTGTCGGTCGCGACGACCTCCGCCGAGACGGACGGCACGCCGAGCGCACAGATCTCCCGCAGCACCTCCTCGAACTTTCGGCCCTCCTTCGCGACCAACGTCGGGTTGGTCGTGACCCCGTCCAGGATCCCGATCTCCCACATCGTCCGGATCTCGGTCACGCTCGCCGTATCGAGGAACAGCTGCATCGTTCGTCGCCCCCAGTTCCTCCGGCCTACTGAACCTTGCCCCGGAGCCGGAGGAGCTCCCAGGCCTCGTCTCGGATCCGTTCCGTCGACATCCCGAAACGATCGAGGAGCGCCCAGGGATCGCCGGACTCCCCGAAGAGGTCCGGTACCCCGACACGACGCACCGGCACCGGATAGTTCTCGGCCGTCGTCGCGGCGACGAGCGCGCCGACCCCGGTCTCGACCGAGTGCTCTTCGAGCACCAGGATCGCCCCGGTCTCTCGCGCCGCCCGAAGGAGCGCCGGCGCGTCGAGCGGTTTGACGGAAGCGAGGTCAAGGACCCGAACCGAAACCCCGACCGCGGCGAGTGACTCCGCGACCTCGAGCGCGCGGGCGACGAGCGCGCCGACCGCGACGATCGTGAGGTCGCTCCCGGCTCGCAGCTCCGCCGCGACCCCGAGCCGGAAGGTACCGTCCGTGACGACGGGGAGGTTCTCGCGGGTGAGCCGAACGTACGCCGGTCCCTTCCGCTCGGCGACCGCCCGTACCGCGGCCCGGGTCGAGGGGGCGTCCGCGGGGGCCACCACGATCATTCCCGGCAGGCCGCGCATGAGCCCGAGGTCCTCGACCATCTGGTGGGTGCCGCCGTCGCCGCCCACCAGGAGTCCGCCGTGCGTCGCGACGATCTTCACGTTCGCGTGGTTGTAGCAGATCGACTGGCGCACCGCGTTGTACGCCTGACCCGCCGCGAAGACCGCGAACGTGCTGGCGAAGACCGTTCGACCGCCGAGCGCGAGGCCGGCGGCGATCGTCATCATCGTCGGCTCCATCACTCCGACGTTGAAGAACCGCTCCGGGAACTTCTGACCGAAGAGGACCGTCCGGGTCGAGCCGGAGAGGTCGGCGTCAAGGACCGTCAGCCGGGGGTCCTCCCCGCCCAGTTCGACAAGCGTCTGGCCGTAGGCATCCCGCAGGCTCTCCTTCGGCCGCGGCGCGCTCATCGGGAGGGCACCTCGAGGGAACTGCCGAGCTCGGCGAGCGCCTTCTCCGCTTCGGCCTTTCCCGGAGCTTTGCCGTGCCAGGAGTGCTGCCCCTCCATGAACGAGACGCCCTTTCCCTTCACGGTTCGCGCGACGATGGCGGTCGGGCGGTCGGTCGCGCGGCCGGCCTCCGCGAGCGCTCCGAGGATCTGACGGAAGTCGTGGCCGTCGATCTCGAGGGTGTGGTACCGGAAGGCGCGGAACTTGTCGGCGATCGGCTCGATCCCCATGATCGACTCGGTGGACCCATCGGTCTCGAGGCCGTTGCGGTCGAGGATCACCGTAAGCCGGTCCAACCGGTAATGCCCGCCGGCCATGAGGGCCTCCCAGGTGAGGCCGGCCTGGCACTCCCCGTCGCCGAGGATCGCAAAGACGCGGTTCGGCCGACGCGCGAGCCGGCCGTCGAGCGCCATGCCGACGGACATCCCGACGCCTTGTCCGAGGCAACCGGTCGATGCCTCGACCCACGGCAGCTTGTTGCGGTCTACGTGTCCCTGGAGTCGGCTGCCGAGCTTGCGCAGGGAGAGCAGCTCCTCCGTGGGGATCGCCCCGCGCACCGCGAGGGCGGCATAGAACGCCGGGGCGGCGTGGCCCTTCGACATCACGAGCCGGTCCCGCTCGGGCCAGTCCGGCCGAGCCGGGTCGTAGTGCATCTCGTGAAAGAACAGGGCGGTGACGAGGTCGGTGACCGAGAGGCTCCCCCCGGGATGGCCCCCTCCGGCCGCGTAGGTCATCCGGATGATCCACTGGCGGATCTCGCGCGCCTTCGCTTCGAGGGAGGCGACGAGCTCGGCCGGGATCTCCTCCGCCATGCGCGGCGCGCGGAGGAAGGGCTGTCTATTTTACGGTTGAGGAGCGGCGCGGGCGACGTGTCGAGGTCGACGCCTCGGGAGGCGTCTCCCGCCCCGCTCCGACGAGCCCCCGGAGC
>DAHVAA010000070.1 GCA_027314845.1 Thermoplasmata archaeon
CGAGATGGAGGCGCGGAGGACGGTAGAGGCAGAGAGACCTGAAGATGGGAAACGACGAATTCGACGAGATCCTGTCCGCGCTCGACCGAGAGACGGCGCGCATCCGCGTGCGCGCCGAGCCCCGCCGCTACAACAAGCCCGCGACCGTCATCTCCGGCTTCCCGGCGGGAGTCGACCTGGCCGACATCACCCGCCAGTTGAAGAACCGGCTCGCGACCGGCGGTTCGGTGGTCGAGGGAGAGGTCTACCTCCAGGGGGACCACCGGGCCCGCATCCGCGAGGAACTCGGTAAGCTCGGCTTCGACCCGGAGACGATCGAGGTCTCGGACGCCGCCCTACCGAAGCGGGGGCGTCGCGGCTAAGCTGCCCAGGTGCGCCGCCCGGGAGGGGTTCCCGCCTCCGGGTAATTTGCACACCTCAAAGAACGTATCTTCCCCCGACGCTCGGTCCCCGTGGTAGAACCCCATGGCATCCTATGCCCACCCTGAGGTGCTGGTCGAGAACGACTGGCTCGAGGCCCACCTTTCCGACCCCAAGGTCCGGATCGCCGAGGTCGACTACGACCCGGCGGCGAACTACGAGATGGGCCACCTGCCGGGGGCGGTCCTATTCGACTGGCGAAAAGACATCAACGACCCGGTGAGCCGGGACATCCTGAGCGCGGAAGCGCTGACGGCCCTCTTCCAGCGCGCCGGGGTCGATGACGACACGACGCTGGTCCTCTACGGCGACTTCAACAACTGGTTCGCCGCGTTCGCCCACTGGGTGTTCAGCTACTACGGGGCGAAGCATCTGAAGCTACTCAACGGGGGCCGCAAGAAGTGGATCTCCGAGGACCGGCCTCTGACGCGGGAGGTCCCGAAGCTCGATCCGGGCCACTTCATCGCCCGCGCCGCGGACCCGAAGCTCCGTGTCTACCTCGATGACGTGCGGGCCGCCCTCCCGGCCGTGAAGGCGGGCCATCTCCACCTCGTGGACGTCCGAGGCCCGAAAGAGTTCACGGGTGAGGTGACCGCTCCCCCCGAATATCCGACCGAACACGCGCAGCGGGGGGGGCACATCCCCGGTGCCAAGAACGTTCCGTGGGCCCAGGCAGTGCGTGACGATGGGACGTTCAAGTCGCGGGAGGAGCTCGAGGAGATCTACCGACGCCAAGGTATCCTGCCCGATGCGCCGGTCTTTACCTACTGCCGGATCGGCGAGCGCTCGAGCCACACGTGGTTCGTGCTCAAGTTCCTGCTCGGCTACCCCGACGTGCGCAACTACGACGGGTCGTGGACCGAATGGGGGAACCTCGTCCGGACCCCGATCGAAAGGTAGCGACCCCCAACGCGGAGCCCCCGCTCCGTCAGGGGCCGCGACGTCGCCGCGGGCGTGGGTGGGCCTCTTTGCGCACTAGGAACTGGTGGACCCCCGCCTCGGCACGGTGAGCGAGGACCGTGTGGCCGGTCTCGTCCGACCAGCGGACCATCTCGATCGGGCTCGTCGGGTCGTCCGTCACGACCAGGACCGCCTCGCCGGCCCCCCGTCGCGCGAGCTCCTCGTTGAGGTTGGTGAGGATCGCGGAGCACTCGCGCCCGACCTCGAGCAGTTCGATTTCCGGGAGCATGGGCCAGCATCGGATCCGCTGGAGGCGGATCCGCTCCCGCAGCCGGTCCACGACCGCGGCGGCGGGGAGGAGGAGCTTCGCGGGATCCTCCGCGCGTTCCGGCCGCACTTCGGCGACCCAGCCTTCCGAATAGGGATCATCGTTCAGGAGGCGCGGCCTCGTCAGCACGGCCGGATTGCGCGCCACGACGGTCCCGTCGACCGGAAGCCGGACCGCGCCCGTGTACCGCAGGCTCTCCACGGTCGCCACGGACCGGTGGCGGGCGAGCAAGCCCTCCACCGGGCGGAAGGTGAGTCGGTCGAAACGGCCGGCGAAGGCAGTGAGCGGACCGAGGAGTCCGAGCCGCGCGGTGTCGCCGGACGGCCGGGGCGCCCACCAGACATCGCTCTCGAGGTCGTAGAGTCGGTCTTCTGGGAGCCAGCAGCCCTCGATCTCCACGATGCGGAGAGACGTCGGGGAGTTCTTACCGTCTCGGGGACGACAACCTTTAGGTCGGGGGCTCTTCCTCGCCGCGGCGATGGTAGCCCGCCCTAGTACTCCGACCCCCACTACGGGGGCGTTCCGGGCTCGCTGCCGGTGCGGACATCTCCCGACCCACCACATGGTCGTGGTCCCGATCGGGCCGACCGGGAGCTTCCGGCTGGAGCCCACCGGCCCGTGCGCCCTCTGTGGGGAGGCCGCCTGCCATCGATTCGCTCCCGGAGCGCCCTCGTAGGGGCCCCCTCGGCGCCGCCCGGGCTCGCTAACCGTACGCGCTTCGGATGAGATAGTCCTTGAGCCGTTGAAGCCGCTCTTCCCAGAAGTGGAAGTGCCAGGAGCGCGCCGCTCCCCACGCTTCCCCCGAGCCCCAGCCGGCATGCTCGAGCGTGATCTCCACGCCTTCGGGGGACTCCTGGAGCCGGATGTATACGTGGCTACCCTCCCCCGGGCGATTCATCAGGGCCGCGAGCTCGGGCGGCGCGACCCAGGTGAATCCTAGGTCGACGTCCGCGGTCCGCTGTAGGATCGTACCGGCGCTCTCGAACGCCTCGGGTTCCGTGAACGACAGGCGGAAATCGCCGCCGACGTCCGTACCGACCCGTGCTTCGGCGCAGAGCCATCCCTTCAGCTGCTCCGGGTTGGTCAAGGCCCCGTAGATCATCGGGATCGGAAGGGGGACCGTGACCTGGATGAGGATCGGGTCCAGCGCTTCTTCGACCACGGGCCCGGCCGGCCTTCCGGCCCTAAAGAGTTTGCTGGCAGGCGGCTTGGCCTGAGCTCGCTTCATCATCAGCCCCCTCCGGCCGGCAAGGCCTCTCGCGTCGGTCGGGCCGACGAACCTCGGGTGCGGGTCTCGACCGTTCGTACCGTTCCATGCCCTTCGTGCCTGGATTATAAGCGGGGGACCGTTGCTACTCCCCATGCGGTGGGAAAGGCTCCCCGATTCGCTCCCAGGACGTTGGGAATGGAGACTCGCGGGACGAGTCGGTGGCCGGGGCGAGGCCAAAGACGGATCGCCTACGGCCCGGCCGAGCCCGACCCTACTCGAACCCGTTGAAGCGGAGTTCGTGGCCGCTCTCGTACCGGGTTGTCCCAGGATCGTCGTTCCGGGCGCTCGCCGCGTCGGGGGTGGGTCGACGTGAGCGAGCTCGACACCCTGCGCACCTTCTATCGGCTCCATTCCCGGGTCCGACGGAACTACCTCGAAGCGATCTTGGCACTCCCGCCGGGAGAGCGCACGAAGGATCGGGGCGCCTCGTACCCTTCACTGGAGGCGATCTACGTGCACGTCCTCGACGGACAGGTCTTCTGGTTCGAGCTCGTGCCCCAAGACCGGATCGAGGACGCCGCGCGACGAGAGCGAGCGGGTCGCCCGACCGACCCCGCGGCGCTTCGGTCGATGACCGATGAGGCCGACCGCCGCATCGAGGCGTTCCTGGGTCCGCTCGCCCCCGAGGATCTGGCGCGCGAGATCATCTGCCATTTTCCCGGGCCGACCGGTCCGACGGAGGTGCGTTTCCTCGTCGGCGACATCCTCTGGCATATGGTGGAGGAAGAGTTCCAGCACCGGGGAGAGCTGAACGCCCTGCTCTGGCAGATGGACGTTGCGCCGCCGATCGCGTCCTTCTCGGTATGGAACGACGCGAAGGTCCCGGGGATGTATCGGTGAGCAAGCGGTCCGGGTCCCACCGCCGGCGGTCCGGGGAGACCCGGGCGAGGTTCGTTCAGAACGCCAGGTAGTGCCGCGCGCCCTGGAGAAGGAACCGCACGTCCGAGGCAAGCGATATAAACCGAAACCCTAGGTCGACGGCGGCTTTCTTTTCCTCGGGATCGACGATCAGGGTGCCGGGGATCTTGCCGTGCCGCTCGCACGCTTCGACGACCCGGCGCATCGCGTCCCGCAGTTTCGGGTTCTTTCGGTCGTCGAGCAGTCCGAGGTTGAGGGTGAGATCCTGGGGCCCCACGAACAACAGGTCGAGACCGTCCACGGCGGCGAGGACGTCGAGGTGCTCAAGGGCCTCTCGGGTCTCGATCTGGATCCCGACGAGGGTCTCGGTGTTCGCCTCGCGAAGGTAGCTCGCGAGCGTCGTTCCGTACCGGGAGGAGGCTGCCGCCGCGGCGCCTCGCACCCCCTGCGGCGGATACTTCGAGAACGCCACCACCGCCTTCGCCTGGGGCTCCGAACTGACGAGCGGTGCCAGGACCCCATAGGCTCCGGCGTCGAGCGCCTGCTTGATCAGGTACTGGTCCACGTCCCCTACCCGGACGAGCGGGGTCGGGCCTCGCTCGGAGAGGACGGCGACCATCGATGCCAGCGTCTCGGGATTGACCTGCGAGTGCTCGGTGTCGATCATGAACCAGTCGAAGCCGAGGTCGCGGAGGGCGTCGAGGGCGACGGTCGATGAGGCCGAGACCCACGTGCCGAAGGAGGTCGACTTCGAACCGAGCAGGCGGGACTTGAGAGGGTTCTTCACGGAGTTCCCCGAGCGGCGAGGAATGTCGAAGAGGAATAGGTTTCGGGAGGGCGATCGACGGCCCCGCGGGCCCCGTCCCGAGCCCGTCGGCTCAGACCCACCGCCCGGAACGAAGGAAGGGACGGCCGTCCACGAGCAGGGTGGCTCCCCGAAGGAGGGCATGGGACCGGAACTTGCCCCGCGTTCGGCCCCCGAACTCCTCGTTGTGCCCGAGGTAGAGGCTGACCACTCCGTCCTCTTGGTCCTCCGCGAGCGGTAACTCTCGGATCTTTGGGTTCAGTCCGACGGAGAGGATCGCCAGGCGTCGGCGCTCTGGCCCTCCCTGACGGAACTGCCGCTCGAAGAGGGCGAGCCCGCGACGGGCCGTGTACCGGGAGAGCCGACCCCCGCTAAACTCCCACTCCAGTCCCTCGATCGTGCCTCGCCGGTGCCGCGAGGGTCGGTTAGCCCGGAACCTTCCCGAGGCGCCCAGCCCATCCAGCGCCACGGTCACAACCCCCGCGGGCAACACCGTCCAGACCCAGCCCACGGCGAGTTCCGCGGGGCCTAGCGTGCCGTCCTGAACGATCGGGCGGTACCCCGAGAGGTTCAGTTCGATCTCTGTTCCGTTCGGGTGGGCGATCGAGACCCGACCTCGGGAGGTTAACGCGCGGACGAGCCGCGCGCTCCTCGCGCGCAGGGCGGAGGCCGGAACGAGCGAAGCCTCGACGGCCTCGCTTCGCCAGGCCGGGAGCTCGACGCCGTAGCTCCGGGCCGCGGTCTCGGTCGCGTCCGCGGCGAGAAGATACACGGAGGGCACCCGCAGCCGTTGGAGCTCGCGGTTCCACTCCTCCGAGCGCTGGTCGAGCTGACGGCGATTCGCTCGAGGGAGGAGTTGACTTCGAACGGCGTCCTCCGGCCCGGGAAGGTAGACATAGCCGTCGCATCCCCCCAGCGCGGCGAGGTCGACCCGACTGATGGAGTTGGGATTACCCGTACGCGAGAGACGCTGCGACGCGAAAAAAGCCCCGTCCGGCTGAAGAAGGAGGCTGGGACGGACACCGGCCCGGCGGGCTTCGAGCCAGAGCATCTCCGCGAGAGGGACCCCATGGGACCAGGACTCGATGAGGATGCTCTGGCCCGGGCGAAGGGCGAGCGCCCGACGAATGCCCGCGAACAGCTTCCGGGCGGCGGCGCCGTTCGGCCAGTCGCTCCGCACGGGAAATCGACCCGACCTTCCGGTATTTGAGCGTTGGGAACTCCGCCGACCTTGGGAAAGGGGGGAAACGGAGGGGCTCACTCCCGCCCTTGAAGGGGACGCCAGGGTCGGGACGGCACTGGGGGCCGGTCCTCCCCGAACGGTGGGGATCCGCCGTCAGAAAAACGGGTCGCATCGAGCAGCCGGCGAATGACGTCGTTGTAGCTCTCCCCCATCCGCCCACGGGCCCGGAGGCGGTCTCGCACTTCGGTATCCAGGCGTATCGTGGTGGACGGCATCGTCTATGCCGTGCATACACTGCATGCGCATTATACTTTGCCGTTTTGGGATTTATACTAGTGCTCCGACTCTGCCCTCCACAGTCGACAAAGTCGACTTAGAGGATGGAATAGAGATGCAAGCGCGCCCTCGATGGTGGAACGTCGGCGTCCTGGCCGTGGCCGTGGTCGCTGTGATGTGCCTTAGTATGATCGTGCCGGGGCTCGGGTCGGCCTCGCCGTTGGCCGCCTCGCCGGTGGGTGGATCAGGTGCGGCGGTGACTGTCGCTCCGAGCGCCGCCCCACCTCCCGCCGCGTCGGCGAACGTGCCGGCGGCGATCCCGGCCGTCAGCGGCAGTCCCCATCCCGGGACCCTCGATATCTATGAGGTGGCTCCGGGTGGCCAGACGAGTGAAGACCCGTCCGTTTCCTATGACACGATCAGTCAGGAACCGGATATTAACGTCTATCAGACGCTGATCGCCTACAACGGTTCGAGCTCGGCCTCGTTTGTGCCCGAGCTTTCGACCTGTGTGCCGGGCCTGGCGAACGGTGCGAACTCCGCACCCTCGGTCTCGTGCCAGGCGATGTACGGCAACAGCCTGGTGACGCTGAACGGGGCGGGCCAGCCGATCGCCTTTACTTACCCGATCGACTCGGCGGCGCGGTTCTACGACCCGGCGACGGGGCACAGCTGGCCGGTCTATCCGTCGGACGTGATGTTCACGCTCTCGCGGACGATGGGCTTTGTGAACCTTCCCGGTGTCGCGGTCATGAACGGCTGGATCGCCACCCAGGCGCTGGTTCCCTACGGGAACGGTAGCTGGGACGGCGGGATCCACTCTCCGTTCAACAACACGCCGCAGAACATCCTCGGCTCGATGCTGGTCAACGACAGCGCCTACTGTCCGACCCCGACGGGGAGCCAGCCGGCGACCAACGGCTGCATCACGTTCCTCGCGACGGGCTCGGGCTCGGTCTGGCCGTTCTTCAACCAGCTCGTGGGCGATGCCCTCGGCGCCGGTGTGGAGCCGTGCGGCTGGTTCACCGCGCAGGGCGCGTCGGTGCCCGGCTTTGCCGGGACGACCGCGGCCAGCGGCGATGGACCGTGCCTGCTGCCGGGCGGTGCGACGAACACCAGCCAGGCGGGGTTCCAGAACTACCTGACCTCGACGAGCCCCACGGCGTGGGACGCGTTCGAGGAGCTCGCGAACAACCACCCGGCGGTCCAACCGGGCGTCCAGTTCAACCTGGTCGGGTCGGGGCCTTACTACATCGCGCCGGGAGCGGACCAGCAGACGGTCGGCTACACACTGCAGGCCAGCCCCGCGTACCACCAGCCCACGGGCTGTGTCGGTTTCGGCGGAGGCTGTGAGCCGGCGCCGGGCCAGTACCAGGGCAAGGTCGTGGTGCTGTACGAGCCGGACGACACGCAGGGTATCCAAGAGTACATCGCGGGGCAGGCGGACGCGGCAACGATTCTGCCGCCCGAAACCTCAACGATGCTCCAGCTGCAGGCGAACGGGCAGATCGGGATCCTCTACTCGCCAACGCTCTCGATCTTCTTCGACAACTACGCCCTGAACTTCAACGTCACGCGGGAGAAGACGATCGACCCGACGGGGAGCCTGAACATTCCGTCGGACTTCTTCGCGTCCAACACGGTGCGCAACCTGCTGAACCATGCG
>DAHVAA010000071.1 GCA_027314845.1 Thermoplasmata archaeon
CCTCGGAGCCGTACCTCGGTGCGGAACACCCTAGGACAGCGGCAAAGCCTGGGCGACCCGTCGCACGAAGATAGTATTGAGTGCGGGGTTCGTCGCGTTTCTCGCCGCTAGCCCCGGAGCCCGGAATTCGACGGACACTTCTCTCGCGACGGCCCTCCCGTTGCCGTCGGTCGGTGCTCTCCGGGAGACACCCTACAGCGAAAACCCGTACGTCCGTTCCAGGAGGCTCTGGAAGTGGCGGAATTCGGCGAGCAACTCCCGTCCCCTCGGCTCGATCAGGTAGTGCGTGTGGCCGTTCTCCTGTTCCCGTCGGACGAGTCCCCGGGATTCGAGCTGTGAAAGGATGGTTGTCAATCGGGAGTACGTGAGGTTGGCCCGACGGAGGATCGCCGACGTCTGCGTGAGTCCGCGGTCGAGGCAGAGCAGGACCCCCGCCACGAGCTCGAGCTCGCTACGGCGAGATCGATTGGCCATGGCGGGCCTACCCGATGAACGCTCCCAAGCGTATCCCCCACGGAGGACCGCGTTGGAGGCGGTGGAGTTCACCGTTGACATGATGTATAACCGCTCCGACCCCTCTCGCGTTGCTGTAGCACTTTCGCTCCGGGCTAGGCCGTCGGGCCGATGGACGCCCCGGGCACTATATATTCATAGGGGTGGATTGGACTGCCCGGTACTTCCCACCGGAAGCCAACGCCCGGTGTGCCCCTGTCCGAAGGGTCCCCGGGAATTAACCCTACCGGGAGCGCCGGAGCGGGATGAGGGGGCGTTCCGGTCTCTCCGGAAAACGAAGGGCCGGGAGCGCTACGAACCGGGGGCCGTCCGGACCTTTCCGGGGGCCTCCGGGGGACGTTCCGGGGCGGGATTGAACTCGATAGCGCCCCGTTACCCCCCGCGGCTCCTGTAGCGAGTCCTTTGCATCGCTGAGGACCCGGTAGCTCCTAATGGTGGGCGCGCCGGGAATCCGAGCCGACTCGCGTACGGGCCGGGGCCGACCCGGGTTCGTCGTGCCGGTCGCCCCCCAGGGAGAGGGCAGAACCGGTCCGGGAGTGCCATCCGCGAGCTGAGCCGACGGGCTCCCGGCTCACCCACTTGGGGGCGGTGATGGGGGCCAGCTCCGGGGGGGCGGTGGCCCGGGTCGCGAGCGGTTGACGAAGAGCGCCATCGCCGCGAGCGCGACGGCCGCGATCACGAGCACGAGGATCACGAGGAGGTAGGTCATGGTGGTGTTCGTGTTCGACTGGATCGAGTTGGCGCTTCCCTGGATCGAACTCACGCTGGTCTGCAGGGACCCGATCTCGGTCGAGATCGTCGCCACGTTCCCGCTGATCACGCCGACCGTTCCCTGGAGCGTACCGAGGGTCGTGTTGATGTAGACCGTGGTACCGAGGAGCTTGTTCACGTTCGCGTTGATTTGGGAAACGGTCAGCGAGGTCGACTGGACCGTCGTGTTCAAGCTCGCGAGCGAAGCCTGCACCGTCCCGAGGTCGGTGAGCACCGTCATCACGTTGCCACTGACCGAGGAGAGGCGTGCGTCGACGGCGGCTACCGAGAGGTTGAGGTCGCCGACGGCGGTGGTCAGCTGCATGACCCCGTTCGAGATCCGGGTCAGGTTCGCGCCGATCTGGTCGAGCTGGACCCCGAACGTGCCCAAGGTCGTGTTGAGTTCGATGACGTTGTGCGAGATTCCGGCGAGCGTGCCGTCGATCGTGTTGAGGGCGACCGTCATGTTGCCGAAGTTGGTGGTCAAGGCCACGTACGTCGCGTTGAGCTTCGTGTAGACGTCCGAAACCTTCGCGCTCAGCTGGTCGATCGAGATGTTCACGACCTGGCCGGTCTGGGTCGCGATCTCCGCGATGTCGGACTGGTTGAGCGACAGGAGCAGCGCTCCAGAGCCGCTCACGAGCGTCAGCGTCGTCGCGCTGCTCGTGCGGGCGGTGTCGACGAACGTGGTCGGCGCGCTCGAGGTGAGCCCGATGGTTGCCGTGATCACGTAGGCGGTCGACGCAGCCTGGTTTACGGCCGGGACCGAAAACGTGACCGCCGTCCCGGTTACCGTCACGGTGACGGCCGCAGACGACGAGCTCCCCGTGGACGTGTCTGTGAGCGAGGCCGTGGCGGAGGCGACCGCGAGTCCGGACGGAGCCGAGAAGACGAAGGTCTCCAGGACGGGAGTGGCGGCCGACGTGAAGGGGAAGGAAGTCGTGGTGGCTACGGTCGCGCCCACGCTGTACTCGGGCACAACGGAGAGCGTGTAGTAGCTCCCCGGAGCCCCGTTGAACATCGTAAAGCTCCCCGAGATCGTCGAGCCCGGCGAGAAGCCCGAGTACGCGGCCGGGACGACCGCGTAAGGCGTTCCGTTCAGCAGCACGGCCGCGTACCCTTGCGTGCCCGGAAGCGGCGTCTCAGAGAGGGACGAGGGCAGCGTGTAGGCGAAGCTCACGCGCTGGCCGGGGAACGCCGAGGGGTCGGGCGACCAAACGACGTCGTTCGTGATCGTGAAGCTCGTCGTGCCGACCGACGTCCGGGTGCCGGTTGGATCGACACTCACGGTATAAGTACCGGACACGAGCGCCGGTACCGTGAACGGTGAGGTCAGGTCCCCCGCGAGGCTCGCGGGGACGGTCGCCAGGTAACGCCCGGCGAAGTAGAGGTCGTAGTAGGCACCGGAGCCAAGCCCGCTCGCGGTCACCGAGGCCGAGGTCCCCGGGAGTCCGCTGCTGGGGGTCACCGCGACGGAGACTCCGACCGTGTAGGTTGTCGACAGCGATGCGTGGGTTCCGCCCGCGCCGACCACATAGAGGATCACGGAGTAGGTGCCGGCCGATTCATCTGTGTAGCCGAGCGTGGTCAGGTCGACCGCGATCATCGCCCCTGAGCTCTGGACGTTCGGGCTGACCTTCTGGACGCCTTGCGACGTCGAGACGTTGAGCGTGTAGCTCGTCGCCCCCGGCAACAGGTTGAACCCTATCACCATCGTATCGGAACTCACGGGGTCGACAACGGTCGTGATCGTCCCCGCGCCGGCCGCGGCCCCGGGGGTCGAGACGATGACGGGGGTCTGGGCGAGGGCCGCGATGGACGGGTTCTGGCCGTTGTAGACGATCGAAAGCTCCTGCACGCCGGTCGTGCTGGGCACCGTGAACAAGATGGTCAGCGTACCGGCGGTGGCATAGCAGGTGCTTGTCGAGGACGCGAGGCAGTACGTCGAACCCGCGGTCCCTTTGAGGACGGACGAGCCGACGTAGACGTTGTAGTAGTAGGAAACCGCCGGCGCCCCCGAATAGAGCAATGAGCCGGACGGGATCAGGTTCGTGATCTGCACGCTCGTGCTCGCTCCCGAGAGATAACCCGTCCAGTCCGCCGGCGCAATCGAAGGGGTTCCGATGGCGCGGTAGGTCCCGACCGAGGCACAGGGGCTGCAGAGGGAGATCGTCTCGACCGTTCCCGTCGAGGGGACCGCGACGCTGTAGAGGGGATACAGACCGTAGAGCGGGGCGTAGCTAATGATCAGCGTGCCGTTCGCCGCCGGGAGGAACTGCCCGGAGGACGCGTTAAAGCTGCCGACGCTCACGGTGAGCGTCGCGAACCCGCTCAGGTAGGCGATCCCGACCGAAGTGCTTGTGAGGAGGCTCGCGGCGACGAGCGGTGCAAAGACGGCGTCCGTGATCGAGCGGGCGGCCCCCGGCGCGAGACCGTACAGGAGTGCCGTGACGGTCCCTCCCGAGGGGAGGTACTCGGTCGTTCCGCTCGTCGGGAGCACGAACCCTCCGGGGTCCTGGACCGTGGAGAGAGCGTTCACGGTGACCGAGACGGGGTTCGAGAAGAGGCCGGCGGAAGCGTCCACCGCGACCGCGCGGTAGCTGCCGGCCGCCATCCCGGGGAGAACGGCGGTCGCGGGGAGTTGTGCGAACCCCAGCGCGTTCGCCGTGACCGTACCGACCAAGGTCGGACCGACCCAGAACGTGATCAAAGCTCCCGCCGGGAAGTTCCACGCCTGGGCGCTGATGCTCGCGGTCGGGGTCACGGTCACGGGGCCGGGCGCCGCCCCGTCAAAGAGCAACGAGAGCGCGCCGGGGTTCGGACTCGAGACCCACACGGCGTTCGGGAAGCTCGAGATCGAGCTCCCGGGGGCGGTCGTCACTACGACCGCCTTGCCTCCTCCGGGCGCGCCGAGGGTGGTCCCGGTCGTGACCCCGACCGAGAACGTCCCGGTCACCGAAACGGTCACGGCGCCGTGAGTCGCGACCGCGCCTCCGACCATAATCGTGTTCGCGGCGATGGTGGACGAGGCGTAGAATCCCGACCCGGTTATCGTCATCGAGGAGCCGGAAGCACCGCTGTAAACCGAAGGAGTGACGACGACCGAGGGGCCGACCACGAAGAAATTGGTCGAAGCCGAGTACGGAGAGGAGAACCCGACCCACACGCCCCCGCCGCCCGCCGGCCCGTGGGTCTCCTCGGCGAAGATCCCGTAGGTCCCCTGGGCCAGGCCCGAGGGAACGTTCACCGTGGCGGCCGCGGGGAGCCCGCCGACCGAGGTGGTGGTGAAGCTGGCCAGCGAGGGCGAGTTCCCGGGATAGCCCAGGTAGAGGGTGACGGTCGCGGCGGCATCCCACCCCGACCCCGAGACGGGGATCGACGCGTCGATGGCGAATGTCGCGTTCGTGAACGAGAAGGAGGGGTAGGGAGTGCCGACGAGCGTCACCGAGACGGGGGAGGTGTAGGTCGAGGAACCTCCGCCGCACGTCCCGTCGGTCGCCGCCACGTAGTAGGCGCCCGCGGTCTGCGAGCTCCGTATAGTAACCCCCGCGCTCGATAGCGTGGTCGCTCCGGCCGCCAGCGTGGACGTTCCGATGGAGGCGCTGGAAGAGAATATCACGGTCGAACTCAGGCAGAAGGAGACCGTTGCCCCGGCGCCGAAACTTCCCCCGTTGAAGACCGCGCCCGTTGGGACTGCACCGTTGGCGAAGATCGTCGGGTTCATGGTGATCGAGCCGGAAGCGGCGGGGGGCACTCCCGCCGTCGCAGGCATTCCGGGGGCTGAGGCGGCCGTGGGCGAGTTCCCGATCGCTCCCGCGACGGAGGCGGCGGCGATCGCCGTTACCGACAGGATGGCGACCAGGACGACCAGGAATAGGCGCGACGCTCTTGCTTCTCGATAACGAGTTCGACCGAACATAGACATCGTGGGCCAACGGTGCTAGCGAGGTCCAACTACTTGAGGCTTGACGTACAGAGGTCCACCGAGCTGTCGGCACGGAGGCCGGAAACCGACGGGTGGCTCCCATCGAGTGACGATCCCGCTGCGACTTCCTGCAACGCGTCTTCGTACGGAGCGCCGGGCTTCCCTCCTCCGACCGTTCGGAGGGGTTCCTCGGGTGCGACCGCGAAGAACCCGGTCGCTACAGCTCGAACCCGTACGTGCTCTCGAACAGCCGGCGGAAGTCGAGGTACTGGCCCAAGAACTGCCGGCCGCGCACCTCGATCTCGTAGACGGGTCGGCCCGAGAGGTCCTCGGCCCGTCGCACGAGCCCGCGTCGCTCGAGCGTCACGATGATCTCCGCGAATCGAGAGTAGGTCAGGTTCGCCCGGCGGAGGATCGTGGACGTCTGGGTGAACCCGCGGTCGAGACAGAGGAGCACCTCGGCCACGAGCTCGATCTCCGTCCGTCGAAGGCGCCGTGTGCCGGCTGCGGCTTCCGAAGCCGGGTACTCGAACCGATGGCGACGGTCAACAACCTCGTTCACGGTGGGTTCTCAGCCTGCATGGGGTGCTTCGCAACGACCCGGTCTCGTTCCGAGGTGGCCCCCGGCCCGAGTCGATACTGTTTCTCCACGAGAGTATTTGAGCGCTCCGGTGCTGCGGCGGCGGCTTCGAGGCGCTGCTTACGGATGCGGAGCCCAGGGCGCCTAGCGGGGGTTCGTGGAGGAGGCTTCCTCCACGATCATACCCCAGGGAACGCTCAGGGCCAGCGGCAGCTCGAAGAGCATCGCCGAGGCAAGGAAGGCAAAGAGGGCCACCCGAAGGAAGTCGAGCGAGCCCTCGACCTCGTAGAACACCTGCGCCACCACGGACGCGCTCAGGAAGATGAACGACCCGAGCACCACCACCGACCCCCTCCGGTTGATGAGGATCCGCTGAAGGAGCGAGCCCGTCACCGTGAACGCCAGGTAGATCGACCCGATCATGAGAACCCCGTCGAGGTACGGTTGCAGAGGCGCGAAGAAGACCGTCCCTCCCGCCACCGTCGCGGGACCCGTGAGGCCGAGGAGCCCTCGTATGTAGCCCAAGAAGAGGAAGACGAGGTAAACGAACTCCGCGAAGAGGAACAGAGTGACCCCATCGGCCTGGTCAAGTCCAACGGCCAGCGCGAGGAAGCCGAGCGCCGGGAACAGGAAGAGCGGGCCCGCCCGTCGAAGAAATCGCCCCGTGACGCTGCGGTAGGTGGCGAGGCTCACCAGGAAGACGACCGTTACAAACACCACTCCGAAGAGCGAACAGGCATAGAGCCACTCGTCGATCATCGCTCTCTTCCGACCTGCTCTCCCGCGTAGTGGGGGTAACTAAAGCGACGTAGAAAAAGGGAAAAGGAAAGGGTTCGGACCCGGACCCCCCGGGTGGGGGAGTCCGGGCCACTTCGGGGAGCTCCCGTCTACCCTAGCTTGACTTCGGGGGCTCCTGCCAGCCCTTAGGAGGTTCGCCGCGGCCCTCGAGCCGACGGGCGACTGCGTTCACGCGCATCACTGCGAGCAGAGCGACCACGATCGCGATGATCACGAGCACGATCACGATGATCAGATACGTGGTCAGGTTCGGGGTCGAGCTCGTGTTCGAGTTGATCGTGTTGACCGTCCCCTGGATCGAGTTGACGCTCGTCTGCAGGTTCCCGACCGCGGTCGAGATCGTGGCGACCTGGCCGCTAATCCCCGCGACCGTCCCGGTAAGCGCACCGAGGGTCGTGTTGATGGAGACGGTCGCCCCGAGCAGCGAGTTCACGTTGGTCTTGATCTGGGAGACCGTCACCGAGGTCGCCGTCACGGTCGCGCCGATGCTGTTCAGGCTCGCCTGCACCGTCCCCATGTCGGTGAGGATGGTCGCGACGTTCCCGCTCACCGTGCTGAGGGTCGCACCGATGGCCGTGACCGACAGCTGGAGGTTCCCGACGTCCGTCGTCACGCTCATGACCCCGTTCTGAACGCTGGTCACGTTCGCGTTGACCTGGTTCAGCGTGAGCTGGACCATGCCCAGGGTCGTGTTGACCGCAAGGACGTTGCTCTCCACCGACACAAGCGTGGCTCCGATCGCGCTCAGCACCGCCGTGACCGTGCCGAACTCGGTCTGGATGGTCACCACACCAGCCGCCACGCTCGTGAGCGTCGCGTTGATCGCGCTCAGGGTCGTCGTCATGTTCCCGAAGGCCGTCGTGATCTCCACCACCGCGCCGTTAATCGCCGTGACAGCCGCCTTCAGCTCCGTGAGCGGAACCGCCATCG
>DAHVAA010000072.1 GCA_027314845.1 Thermoplasmata archaeon
CCTCGAGGAGGCAGGTGGCATACCAGCTCGTGACGACGGTCCGCACGCCGACCTAACGTCACGGGGATTAATAGGCGGTCGCGACTGCGGGCGGCCATGCCGACCGAGCCGGACCTCGTACGCGCGGAGCGGCGTGGGAGCTCGCTCCTTCTCACCCTGGACCATCCTCCGGTGAACGTGCTGTCGCGCCGGGTCCTCGACGCGCTGGCCGACCGACTCGATTCGGTCGAAGCGGACCCGGAGGTCCGTACCGTGGTGATCGCGAGTGCGGCCGAGAAGGCGTTCGCGGCCGGCGCCGATATTCGCGAGATGGCCTCCATGGGCCCGGAGGCGGCGCACGAACACGGGGCCCGCGGCCAGGCCATAACTCGGAAGATCGAGCTCCTCCCGTTGCCGGTGATCGCGGCGGTCCATGGCGTATGTCTTGGGGGCGGTTGCGAGTTGTCCCTCGCCTGCGATTTCCTCGTCGCGAGCGAGGATGCCTCGTTCGGGCAACCTGAGATCAACCTTGGTGTAATGCCCGGCTGGGGAGGTACCCGACGTCTCCCCCGTCGGGTCGGCGCGGCGCAGGCCCGTCGTTGGATCCTTACCGGACGGCCGGTGTCGGCCACCGACGCCTTCCATCAGGGGCTCGTGCACCAGGTGGTCGCCCGCTCGGACCTTCTCCCCACCGCGCTCGCGCTCGCGGAGGAGCTCGCGCTCAAGCCACCGGTCGCGCTCGCCGCGGCGAAGTCCGCAGTGTTGAACGCGCTCGATCCCGGGATCGACGCCGGACTCGAGTACGAGCTCGACCTCTGGTCTCGCCTGTTCGGGACGACCGGCCAGAAGGACGGCATGCGGGCGTTTCTTGAGAAGCGGTCGTTGACCAAGGTGAGCCGAGAACGGTGGGCGGAGATGTCAAGCGGGTTCCCCTGGGCCGGCTCTGCGAAGTCGGAGCGGCCCGGAAAGAGGAATAAGCTCTGAGGCTCGGGTCCACGACCGCGCCGCGGTGGCTCAGCTGGTAGAGCGGCTCCTTGGTAAGGAGCAGGTCGAGGGTTCAAATCCCTCCCGCGGCTCGCCGTTGGTCTCGAGCGCTAACGCCTCGCAGGGGGTGTCCGCGGGCTGGCGACCGACCGAGAAACCGATTGGGCTCAGAGCGAGTGATTGTGGCGAGCACCCCCTCGGAGATCCTCCTTCCGGCCCCACGAGCCGGGACAAGCAGCCGGTTCAGCACCCTCGGGGTTCCTCCGACAGCGGTCGCGCCCGTCGAGAGGACGCCCTCTAAGCGCGGCTTGCCCTCGCAGCTCCCGTCAGGGTAAAATTAGGCAGGTCGAATCGAGGCCGAGCCGTGACGGAAACCCCCTCGAAACTTCAACGCGACGCGGCGCGGTGCATCGTGACCAAGTACCTCCGGGTTCGAGCGGGGGAGAATGCGATCATAGAGTCCTGGAACCACACGCTCCCGATGGCCACCGCGATGCTCGATGAGGTCCGCCGGAGTGGTGGCAAGGCGCTCCTCGTGTTCAACGACGAAGCCGCGTGGTGGCGGGCGATCGACCGGAAGCAGAGCAAGCTTCTCGGCCAGTCGAGCGCGCCCGAGTGGGCGGCGCTCAAAGCCGCGGACGTCTACGTGAACTTCTGGGGTCCGGCGAACACCGACCGCCTCGAGGCGTTCCCCGACAGCGCCAACGACGCCTTCGACTGGAACTGGCCCTGGTACGAGGTCGCCCGGAAGACGGGGCTGCGCGGAGTGCGGATGTCCGGTGGGTTCGCGACGAAGGCCAGAGCCCGTCAGTGGGGTCTCGACCTCTCGCGGTGGGAGGAAAGCTTCCTTCGGGCGAGTCTCGTCGATCCGGAGACGATGGCCAAGACCGGGGCGCAACTAAGCCGGGCGCTCTCCCGCGGGAAGAAGGTGCGGATCACTCACCCTAACGGAACCGACCTGGAGGTCGCCCTGGCCGGGGTCGCTCCGAGGATACAAGATGGGAGACCCCACGCGTGGACCAAGAGAGACTCTCCCTCGGGTATGCTAACGACTCTCCCGGCCGGGTTCGTCGACGTTGTCCTCGACTCGAAGACCGCGGAGGGGAGCTTCCGCGCCAACCGACGGACGAACATCTGGTGGAACTGGCACTCCGGGGGAACGCTCGAATTCCGCGACGGCAAGCTCACCTCGTACTCCTTCGGGGCCGGGGAGGAAGAGTTCGCCCGACAGTACAAGGTCGCCTCGTCGGGCAAGGACCGAGCGAGTGCTCTCTCATTCGGACTGAACCCGACCGTTCAGGACGTCCCCGACCTGGAAAAGTGGGAGCGTGGCGGCATTTGCCTGCAGATCGGGGGGAACCGGGGTCTCGGAGGCGCCAACGGATCGAACTTCTTCACCTGGTTCTCGCTCGCCGGCGCGGAGATCGCGGTCGACGGGACTCCCGTCCTCCGCGCGGGAAGAGTCCTGTAAGTTCGGGTCCGAAAGCGCCGTACGGGAAGCGGGCCGGTCCCACCAAGGTTCTGTGGGGGTCGATAGCGCGCCGGGCGGGGGTCCGGTACGTCGCACACCCACCGCGGCGGTCCTACGTCGAGACCGGTTCCCGTCGGGGAGTCCGGACGCTCGGTTCGGATCGGTGCGGTTGGCGGGTGTGACTTGGCCGAGCCTCGACGGGAAGGGACTCGGCCTACCCAGCCGTCTCGCCCGCGGCGCGGTCCTTCGTCCCTGAGGGAGTTGTCGTGCCGGATCCTTCCGGGGGCTTGACGGCGGTAAGTAACAACGCCCCTCCCGTTCCCTCAAAGACCTGCGCCACGTCTTCGGCGAGGCGCGCCTCCCGCGCATACGGCGCGAGGTCCGGTTCCTCCACGGTGACGTTCGCGAATCCTGCCCGCTGCGCGAGCCCGGCGATCTCCAGAGAGGTATGGAATCGGGAACGAGAGGCGAACCGTGGAGGGTCTCGCGGTCGGAGGGTCCACGGTCATCGGCACGCGACGGCGTCGGGAGAGATAACGGGGGGGAAGGCGAACGGACAGCCTTACGGCCGCCCGGCTCGCCCGCGCCGCCCTCCGGCAAAAGGGGCGTCCGCTCTACTGGGGAACGTAGGTCAGCCACGCGTTGTACGCCGGATCGCGACCGTGGATCGCGTCCTCGTACCGCTGCTGGAGCCGCTTAACGATCGGATGGGCACCGGTGCCGATCGGCCGTCCGTCCACCTCACGGATCGGTGTGATGCCCGCGGCGGTCCCACTGTAGAAGAGCTCGTCGGCGGTGAACAGCTCCTCGCGGGTGAAATCGGTGCGCTGGAACGGGATCCCCTCGTGGGCAAGGAACTGGATGACGGTGTCCCGCGTGATGCCCCGGAGGATCCCCGAGCTGGCCGGCGGAGTGCTCACGATGCCGTTCTTCACGCGGAAGATGTTCTCTCCCGGACCCTCGGCGACCATGCCGGCCGAGTTGAGGAGGATCGCCTCGTCGTACCCGCCGACGACGGCTTCCATCTTCGCGAGGGCGGAGTTCGCGTAGTTCGACGCGCACTTCGCCTGCGGGGGCAGGGATCGGGAATCCATGCGCACCCAGCTCGAAACGGTCGCCCGGACGCCGGTCTCCACGCCGGCGGCTCCCAGATACGCTCCCCACTCCCACTCCGCGACGGCGACCTGGACCGGGCTCTTGGTGGGGTCCAGTCCCATTTCCCCGTAGCCGGAGAATGCGATGGGTCGGAGGTAGACCGCGGGAACCCCGTTCGCGCGGACGAGCTCGACGCACGCCTTCGCGATCTCGGACCCCGTGAACGGGAGCTTCATCCGGTAGATCTTGGCGCTGCTCAGAAGCCGGTCGATGTGCTCGGTGAGCCGGAAGATCGCGGGTCCGCGCGGCGTGTCGTGAGATCGGATCCCTTCGAACACCGCGTAACCGTAATGAAGCGCGTGCGTGAGGACGTGGACCTTCGCCTCGCCCCAGTCGACGAGCTGTCCGTCCAGCCAGATCTTCTTGAGCGCGCGTATGCCCACCATGAGGACACAACCCCGAGGAACGCGAGGGGCGCGCTGCGATTTAAGAAGTTGTCAAATGGGGCTGACCCCCGCTTCATCAACTCCCCTCCGGCTCGTTAGACCGGAGGTTGTATGATCGAGATCCGGTTCCACGGCCGGGGAGGCCAAGGGGCGGTCGTCGCCTCCGAACTCCTCGCGCAGGCGGCCTTCCTCGATGGGAAGCAGCCGCAGAGCTTCCCGTTCTTTGGAGTGGAGCGGCGGGGAGCACCGGTCACGGCCTATGCGCGTGTCGACGACCGACCGGTAGGGCTCCGCACCTCGATCACCCATCCGGACGTCGTGGTCGTCCTCGACCCCGGCCTGCTGGCCACGGAGGCGGTCACCGAGGGCCTGCGGCCGAACGGCCTCCTCCTCGTTAACACGCCGCACGGACCCGAATCACTCGCGGCGCCGAAGGGGATCCGGCGCGCGGCCGTGGACGCCACGCACATCGCGCTGGCCCACAACCTCGGCACTCCGATGCTGCCGATCGTCAACACCGCGGTCCTCGGTGCGCTCTCCCGGGCGACCGGGGTCGTATCGCTGGAAGCGCTCAGCCGAGCGATCGGCCAGTTCGTCCCCGCGCATCCGGAGGAGAATCGTCTCGCCGCCCAGGACGGCTTTCTGGGAGTGAGCGTGACCGAGGCGGGCCCCTCGCCCCCGCTCCCGCCGACGAAGGAGCGAGCCCCCCCGCTCGTGCTCCCAGAAGGCCCGATCGCCACCCTCTCGAGCGAAACGATCCACACCGCCGCATGGAGGACCTTCACGCCGGTGATCCACCTCGACCGCTGCACGAAGTGCAACTTCTGCTGGAAGTTCTGCCCGGATGACGCGATCGAGTTCGACGCCCGCGGCTACCCCGTGCTCCGACTCGCCTACTGCAAGGGCTGTGGGATCTGTGCCGCGGAGTGCCCTCCGAAGACGATCGAGATGGTCGCGGAGGCCTGAAGGAGCGAAGATGACGAAGAAAGTCCTGTCCGGTAACTACGCGCAGTCCTACGCGGCCCTGCTCGCTCGGGCTCAGGTCATCTCCGCCTACCCGATCACACCCCAGACCTCGATCGTCGAGAAGCTCGCGGACTTCGTAGCGTCGGGCGAACTGAAGGCGCAGTATGTCAAGGTCGAAAGCGAACACTCCGCGCTGCAGGTCGTGATCAGCGCGGCCGCGCTCGGCGCCCGTACCTACACCGCGACCTCGAGCCAGGGCCTCTTGCTCATGCACGAGCTTCTCCACTGGGCGAGCGGGATGCGCGCGCCGATCGTGATGGGGGTGATCAACCGGGCGGTCGCGCCCCCCTGGAACATCGGGGCCGACCACACGGATACGATGAGCCAGCGGGACACCGGCTGGATCCAGTTCTACGCCGAGAGCAATCAGGAGGTGCTGGACACCGTCCTCGAATCTTACCGGCTCGCCGAGCACCCCGACGTGCGGCTCCCCGTCATGGTGACCGAGGACGCGTTCTACCTCTCGCACACCGTCGAGCCGGTCGATGTTCCGGAGCCGGAAGCGGTCGACCGTTTCCTCCCTCCGCGCGAACCCCATGCCGTGCTGGTCCCGGGGGAGGCCACGCGGCTCGGCTCGTTCACCGGGCCCGACCACTATGTCGACTTCCGCCACCAGGTGGGGGAGGCGATGGAGCGCGTTCCCACGATCCTCGCGACAGTCGAGCAGGAATTCGAGCGCGCTTTCGGTCGGTCGCACGGCGGGGCCCTCCCGACCTATCGAACCGAGGACGCGGACGCGGTGCTCGTCACGATGGGCACCTCGACCACCACCGCGCGGTCCGTGGTCGACGAGCTCCGGGCGGCCGGCCGCCGGGTCGGCCTCGCGAAACTGCGCCTCTTCCGGCCCTTCCCGGACGATGCGGTGCGCGAGCTCGCTCGCCATGTCGCCCGGATCGGTGTGGTCGACCGGTCCTACACCTTCGGCCGGATGGGTGCGGCGGCGACCGAGGTCGGGGCCGCGCTCTACACGGCGCCGCACCGCCCCCAGCTAACGAGCTTCCTTGCCGGGATCGGTGGGCGAGACGTGACCCCCGCCGAGGTCCGGGGTATGTTCGACACCCTGCTCTCCGGGACCTCGCCGACGACCCACTGGGAGGACCTCGAGATGGAGGGGGTGACCACGACCTATGGCTAAGCTCACGATCCCGGCTCAGGAACTGATGTACAGCGGCCACGCCGCCTGCCCGGGCTGCGGGCCCGCGCTCGCGATGCGGCTGCTTCTGAAAGGGCTTGGCCCGCGCACGCTCGTTTCGATTCCGGCGTGTTGCTGGACGGTCATCGCGACGCCGTACCCGACGACCGCGCTGCGCGTGGGAGTGCTCGACACCGCGATCGAGGCCACCGGGGCGTCGATCTCGGGACTCCGGGCCGCGGCGGATGCGCTGGGTCTGGAGAACGTGAACATCGTGGGGTTTGCGGGCGACGGCGGCACGGCCGACATCGGGTTGCAGGCGCTGAGCGGGATGCTGGAGCGGCGGACGAACGCGATCTACGTCATGTACGATAACGAGGCGTACATGAACACCGGCATCCAGCGGAGCGGCGCGACCCCGTGGGGTGCCTGGACGACGACGACCCCGGTGTCTCCCGGGGTCCCGGGGAAGCCCGAGCCGAAGAAGGATGTCATGGCGATCGTTCTGGCGCACCGACCCGCCTACGCCGCCACGCTCAATCCGGCGTTCCCGGAGGATTTCGACCAAAAGGTCGAGCGTGCGCGCGACATCGCCGGACCGCGGTTCCTCCACGTCTTCGCGCCCTGCCCGCCGGGATGGAAGTTCGACAGCGCGCAGACGATCGCGCTCGGTCGGCTCGCGACCGACACGGGCGTCTTCCCGCTCTACGAGGTCGTTGACGGCCGCCTCCGCATCACGCGGAAGACCGGGGAGCTGAAGCCGGTCGCGGACTATCTGGCGGCGCAGGGACGCTTCCGGCACCTCGCCTCCGACGACGTCGCGCGGATCCAGGCGCAGGTCCGGGGCGACTGGGAACGGTTGCAGAAGCGCGAGCGCGAGGACCTGAGCCGGGCCCATTAACTCCCGAGCGGCCGCCCTTCCGCGAATTTCGAGAGAACTGCCTAAATAGGCCATCCTCCTCCCTCGCGCCGCAGCGGGGTAGGGTAGTCAGGAAAACGGTCGACGCTGTCGGTCGTCCTGAAATCCCGACGGGCTCATAACCCGTAGATCCATGGTTCAAATCCATGCCCCGCTATTCTCTCGGAGAGTCCATATACTCGAAAAACCCTGCTCCGGACCATGCCCCGCAGGTCTCTCGGACGGGTCGAAGGTGCCCCGAGCCAATCCCGAAGACTCGGCCCGATCTTGGGCCGTCACAAGGCGTTGCTCGCGGACCCGAAAGTGCGGTCGTGGTACGACGCTCGTTCGCTTCGCTCCCGTCTCTCGGCGGACCAGTACCTCCGTCAGTTC
>DAHVAA010000073.1 GCA_027314845.1 Thermoplasmata archaeon
CGCGCGCTGCGCACGCGCGGCGGCGGGTCGGGGTCCGCGGTCCCGGGAGCGGCGGGGGGCTCCCTCCCGAGGGCTACCGGCGCCGTGGCCGGGGGCCGCGCTCCTCCCGGGCGAGCGAGCGGCCGCTCCTCCATCCGATCGAAGCGGCAATGGCGAAGGCCGCGAGGAGGGCCCCGGGCGCCACCCAGCGGGCGAGCTCGCCGAGGTCAATCGCCGCCGGGGTCGGCGACATCGCCGAGAAGCGCACGTTCACCGTGGCGGGCCGGGCCAGCTGGACCGTGCCGTTGCCCGGGTCCGCCCGGTAGCCGGCCGCCGAGGCGCGGAAGGGGTAGACGCCGGGGTCCATGAGGACGGTACCCCCTGTGGCATTGAAGGTCAGGTTCCCGGTGGGCAGTACGACCTCCCACGCCGCGGAGCGTGGCAGTCCGCTCTGTGTGAAGCTCAGCGGGATGAGCGGGGAGTTGCCGCTCAACGTGGCGAAGGCGATTGGCACCGTCACGTTCCGTCCGTCGATGTCAAGGAACCCGCTTGCGTCGGTCGAGAGGTACCCCGCGGGGGCGGAGATGGTGTAGTTGTACGTGCCGTTCGGGCTCCCGACGCTCACGACGGACCCGGCGGAGGCATGCCATGCGCCGCGGAACCAGACGCTCCAGTACGCCCCGCTCGGCAGCCCGCTCGCCTCGAAGCGGACCTCCGGGCTCTCGACCACGGCGCCGGAGTGGTTCGACGGAAGGACCGTCAGGTTGGCCCACGCGCCGGCGGAGAGTCCCGCCGCGTCGGAGACGGTCAGCTGGATCGCGAAGTGGCCCGTCGCCTCCGGGGTGCAGCTCACCGAGCTCACGTTGGAACCGGTGCAGCCCGGGGGCAGCCCGAGGTAGCTGTAGGTGACCGACCCGGGGAAGTCCGCGGCGGAGCCCTCGACCGTGAGCGACTGCCCGAAGGCGAGCACGGTGGGAGCGAGCTGGAGCTCGACGTGCGGCGCCGAGTATAGCTCGACCACCATGATGCCGAGCGGCGGGAGGACGACCTGGGCGGGCTCCGCGGGGCTGAACTGGAACGAGCGCACGTTGGGCGTCGCGACCACGGAGGGGTCCATCTCGAAGGTCGTCGCGGCCCCTTCCCCGGGGAACCCGGCGCCGAGCCCGATCTGCTGGGTATTCAGGGTGTCGGTGTTGACGAGCAGGAGCGCGTCGGAGGTGCTGTTAGTCACCCGGACCGCGTAGACTGCGGGGGAGGTGGTGTCGGTCACCGCTGAGACCGAGCCCAGCGGAAGCCGGTCCAGGAGGTTCGCGTACAGGTAGTACGTCGGCGAGAGCGTCGCCCCCGTGCAGTTCGTCGCGAGCTCGATCAGGCCCATCTCGCAGTTGCCGGGGTGCGTCATCAGCCCCGTCGGGGAGCCAGTCAGCGTCCACGGGGCGAACTGGACGACGCGCGTGTCGAGCGCCTGGACCATGGAGGCCGCGAAGAAGGTTGCGTCCGGGAAGCCGGCCCGGAACGGCGCGTAGTCGGTGTTGTACCCCGAGCCGCCCTGGAACTCGTTCAGGAGGATTGGGATCGAGCAGCTGGGGCAGGCCTGCTCCATCAGCGCCCGGGCCATTGTGACCCCGCGAGCGACGCTCGTCGAGACGGTCAGGCTGCGGAGGAATGCGGCGACGGTGGTGCCGCCGGCCTGCGGGTAGAGCTGGATTGCCATGCCCGAGAGGTTCGGGCCGTTGAGGAGCGTCGTGTTGTAGATGTAGTCGGCGCCAAACCGTGTGTTGCCGGTCACCTCGGCGCCGAGGAACCTCGCCTTCGGGAAGTGCGGCCGGGCGAGGGCGATCCACTGGTGGATGAGCTCGGCGTACGTGATCGAGGGGACCGGCTGGCCCGAGACGTTCCAGAGGTTGGGCTCATTGCCGAACGCCCAGTAGTCCGGCTGGATCCCGTAGCTTGCGGCGCGCTGCATCGCCTGTACCGCCGCGCTCGCGTTGACGCCGGGGCCCCCGACAGTGGCGATCATGTGGCAGTGGATCCAGGAGCAGAAGCTGGCGACCGCCCTCCAGTGGGCGCTCGAATTGTAGAGCGTGTCGAGCAGCGGCAGCCTCAGCCAGTCGATGGGCGTGGAGTTGACGTACGCCGCAATGGTATAGTTCGCAAAGTAGCCTTGGGGGTTCGTGTAGTCGTAGTTGTACCCCCAGAACTCCGGCGTGAGCGTCCCGAGCGGAGCGCCGACGGAGAGGCTGCTGTTCACCACCGGGCTCGACGATGCCGTGAGGTTCGCCAGGCGTACCGCGGGAATCCCCCGCGCCCTGGCCCCGCCGCCCGGGGGGGCTCCGGGCACGAGGAGCAGCGCGAGCGTCGCTACGAGGGCGAGCACCGCGAGTGTCCTGCCAGGCCGTCGATTCGCGGGGCGGAGAGCCCACCGATTCCGAGGGAGCATCGCAAGCGTGCAGAGCGTCGCGTCCGCGGAAGCCCGCGGAGGAGGCGGTCCGAACGGGATTCAATCGCCATCATGCGTATAAATACGTGCGCATGCCATCGGAGGATGCGGCGGGAGGTTCGGCGCCGGCCCACCGCTCGGGCGACCGGTTCGCGTATAACCTGGCGTGATACGCGCAAAGTGCGTGCGGCCGGGGAAAGATTGCACCGGCTCAAGGTCGACCCCTCTTGGGATACGACGTACCGGTAGCCGGTTCTTCGCCCGGTTGCGACATCATGTCGGAATTTATATGGCCCCTACCGTGCTCGGCCACCCACGCGGTGGCCGGGGACGCGCCGCGAAACAAGGGAGGGGGCGACCATCTGTGGGATTGCAGGCTACGTGGGCAAGAACTCGGCGCTCCCGGTGCTTCTTGAGTCGCTCCAGCGTCTCGAGTACCGGGGGTACGATTCCTGTGGCGTCGCCCTCCAGGAGGGCTCCGACATCCGCGTTGTCCGCACCATGGGCGCCGTCGACCGCCTGATGCAGATAGTGCCGACCAGCATCTCCGGCGCCTACGCCGGTATCGGTCACACCCGGTGGGCGACGAATGGCCGCGCCGAGCTCGCGAACGCCCACCCGCTCTCCTCCTGCGACGGCGGTATCGTGGCGGTGCACAACGGCATCATCGAGAACGCCGACCGACTGCGGCACGAACTCGTAGCCCAGGGCCACACTTTCCGTTCCGAGACCGACTCCGAGGTGATCCCCCACTGGCTCGAGGAGCAGGTGCGCGGCGGCCGATCGATGGAGGAGGCGTTCCTCGAGCTACCCGAACGGCTTCACGGGACCTTCGCCATCATCGCGCTCGAGCGCGGCACCGACCGTCTCCTGGTCGTCCGGCGCGGCTCTCCCCTGGTCATCGGCGTCGGCGAAGGGGAGTACTACCCGGCGTCCGACGTGCCGAGCTTCCTCGCACGGACCTCGCGCGTCCTCTACCTCCGGGAGGGCGACTGCTTCTCCGTCCAACCGACGGGGGTCTTCCAGCTCCGCCCGAGCCTCTCCGGAGGATTCCGGCTCGACCCGGCCCCGGAGGCGGAGACGGTGAACCTCGATGTCGACGACCTCTCGAAGGGCGACTTCGATCACTACATGATCAAGGAGATCATGGAGCAGTCGCAGGTCCTCGAGCGGCTGATCGTTCGGCCCCCCTCCACCCTCGAGCGCGCGATCGCCCTCGTCCGGCCGGCGCGCCAGATCTACCTTATCGGCGCCGGGACGAGCTACCACTCGGCCCTCTACGGGGAGTACGCCCTCTCTACGCTCACCCGCCGGCATGCGCGGGCGACGATCGCGACCGAGTTCGACACGGTCGCCGACGTGATCGGGCCAGAGGACACTGTCCTCGCGATTTCGCAGTCCGGAGAGACCGCGGACACCCTCGAGGCCGCCTCCCAGGCGAAGGCTCGAAAAGCGAGGATCGTCGCGCTCACGAACGCCCCGCTCTCCTCCCTGGGCCGGCTCGCCGAGGTCACAGTCCCCCTCGAATCCGGCGTCGAGTTCGCCGTCGCTTCGACGAAGACGTACGCCGCCACCCTCACGCTCCTCTGCTCGATCGCCTCCGCGCTGGGCGGCGTGGGGGACTGGGGCCGGTCGTCGCTCTGGGCGGCCCGTGACGGGCTAATCGCCTTGAGCTCGGACGCCGCGCGCGCCCACTCCCGCGAGCTCGGGACGGAGATTCTGGGCGCGAAGTCGGTTTTCCTGCTCGGCCGGGGGCTCGCGCGCGTCACCGCGATGGAGGCGGCGCTCAAGCTCAAGGAGGTCGCCGGGCTCCGCGCCGAGGCGTTCGCTGCTGGAGAGATGAAGCACGGGCCGCTCGCCCTCGTGGACTCGGGCACTGTGGCGATCCTCTTCTACGACGAGGGGCGCCGCACCGCGGCGGAGGCCTCCGCGAACGAGCTCGCCTCCCGCGGCGCGCGGATTATCTCCGTCGGCAGCCACCCTCTCCTCACCTCGAGCAACCACGTGCGAGTTCCGGACACCGGCCTCGCGACGCCCATCCCCCAGATGCTCCCCATGCAGGTGCTTGCCTACGAGATCGCTCGCCTCCAGGGGATGGACCCCGACCGGCCCCGGAACCTCGCGAAGGCCGTGACGGTGCCGTAGGCGCACACCCGTCGAGGGGCACAGGATGGAGGTCGAGGTCCGCCGAGCCTTGGGCAGCGACCTCGGCGCTATCGCGGAGATTGGCGCCGAGGCGTTCTCAGGGCTCCGCCCCGTCGACCGGGCCCGCGACTGGGTCCGCGCCTGCGCCGCCGCAGCGCCCCGGATGGAGTACTGGGTTGCCCTCCGGGACGGCCGTGTGGTCGCCTACATCCTCTGGATGGAAAAGGGCGGCTTCCGCGTAGAGTCGGTCTGGGAGCTCGAGCAGATCGCCGTGCGCGCCTCCGAGCGACGGCTCGGGATTGGCGCCGAGCTGATCCGCCGGTCGCTCCACGGGATCGAGGAGGAGCTCGCCAGGCGGGGAGCGCGGCTGAAGCTCGTGGAGGTCACGACCGGCACTGAGCAGTCGGCGGTAGAGTTCTACCGCCGCACCCTCGGCGCCGAGGTCGTCGCGAAGCTCCCGGCGTTCTTCCGGGGCGACGAGTTGATTCTCGTCTCCCGGCGTGAACCGGCGCCCGCCTCCCCCGGAGGGACCCCGTGAGTGGGTGCCCGTCCGGCCCGGTGCCTCCGGCCATCGTCCTCGCCGCGGGCCGGGGCGAGCGGCTCCGGCCGTTGACCGATGCGCTGCCGAAATCGATGGTCCCGGTCGGGGAGGGGCCGCTGCTGGGCTACCATCTCCGGGCGCTGGCGGCGGCCGGGGTGCGGCGGGCCACCTTGGTCGTGGGGTATCTCGCCGGCGCCGTAGAGGGCTACGTCGGCGACGGCTCGGCCTTCGGGCTTCGGGTAGGCTACCGACGCCAAGATCCGCCCCGGGGGACCGGGGACGCCTTGCGGTGCGCGCTGCCGGACGGCCGCGCGGAAGAGGAGACCCTCGTGATCTACTCCGACGTCTACTGGGGCCCGAGTCCCGACGTCTACTCTCGGCTGGCCGGCACGCCGGGCGCCGCTCTGGCGGCCGCCACCGTCGATGGGGCGGGCAGCTACGGGCGGCTCGAGACGGTGGAGGGCCCGGAGGGCGCGCGGTGGCTGCTGCGAATCGTGGAGAAGGACGGCCGCGCGACGCCCGGGCTCGTGAACGCCGGCGCCTACCGGCTGACCCCGGCGATCCTCGAGGCCCTCCGCGGCGTCGGCCGCTCACCCCGGGGGGAGATCGAGCTCACCGACGCGCTCAGCGGCGCCACCGCCGCGGGGGAGCCGATTCGCGTGCTGTCGACGGACCGGTGGATCGACATCGGGACCCCCGAGCAGCTCGCCATCGCGCGCCGGTGGTCCTCCGAGGGCTTCCCGGCCCCGCGCGCCGCCGCGCCGGAGGTGCTCCGTGCCCGCTGACCGGCCCGCGCTGAGCGTGGTGCTCCCCGTGTACAACGAGTCCGAGAGGATCGCGGCGTCCGTCCTCCACGTCTCGGGCTACCTCCGGACGGCGTACCCGGACCACGAGATCCTCACAGTGGACGACGGCTCCTCGGACGACACCCGCGCGATTCTGGAGCGGCTCGCCCGGGAGGTGCCCCGGCTCCGGGTCCTCTCCTACTGGCCGAACCGCGGGAAGGGGTACGCGGTCCGCCAGGGGTTCCAAGCCGCCCAGGGCGAGTGGATCGCGGTGGTCGACTCCGACCTCGAGATTCCCATCGAGTCGCTCCCCCGCTTCTTCGAGGTCCAGCGGGAGAGCTCGGTGCCGGTCGTTGTCGGCTCGAAGCGCCACCCGGACTCCCGGGTCGAGACGCTGCCTACCCGGCGGAGGCTGAGCGTCGGGTACGCGGTGCTTACCCGGCTGCTCTTCCGGCTGCCGGTGCGCGACACCCAGGTCGGCTTCAAGCTCTTCCGGCGCGACTCGATCTCCCTCGCCGTCCAGTGCCTCCTTGTAAAGCGGTTCGCCTTCGACCTCGAGATCCTCGTGGTGCAGCAGCGGCTCGGCTTCGCGGTGGCGGAGGCGCCGATCGAGATCCGCTTCTCCCGCGCCGGGGGGGGCCGGATTCGGGAGCGGACGGTCGCGAACATCGCCCGCGAGACGCTCGGGATCTGGTTCCGGCGGTACGTGACGCACTTCTACGACCGGGCGATCGGCAACGCATCGGGCCCCGTGGTGACCGCGGGGGCTCCCGGCCCTATTGTTGACGGGTAGGCGTAGCTGTTCACGCAGTTGAGGCGCCTCTCGAAGGCTGATCGCTGAGGATCCGGGTCAGCGCGCTGGCGATGACCGTGAGGAAGTCCTGTCCCTTCCGCCTTGTCGTCTCGTGAACGCTCTTCAATCGAGCGTGGGTCCGGGCGCCCGTCGCGCTCCGCATCCCACCACTCATCTTCCGCTCCCCTGGAAATCGGTCGCCGAGTCCTGTGATGTGAGGCGGGTGCGGCGTCGCTTCATCCGGCGGCTCCTGATAGTCCCGGTCGCGATAACAGCTTTCCGATGGACCTCGCTCGTGTCGTCGGCTCGATCTTCGCCTCGGCCCTTCCCTTCAGCCGCTCCCGCTTCCGGGCGAACGAGTCGGGCTTCCCCTCGTCGTACGACTCCCCCGACTTCCAGACCCCGTAGATCACGAACGCCAGCCGGTGCGCCACGGCCGTCAGCGCTTTGGGCACCCCGACCCGGGCCTTCAGCGCCTCGAACATCGTGAACAGCCGTCCCTTCCGAATCCGCAACGCGTGCGCCTGCACCGCGAGGTCGAGCGCCCACTTCAGCCGCGGGTTCCCGTGCCGAACCGAGGCGTGCGTCGCCACGCGACCTCCGCTGTCCCGGTTCCTCGGCACCAGACCGCAGTACGCCGCGAACTTCTTTCGGTTCGGGAACCGCTTGACGTCCGCGACCTC
>DAHVAA010000074.1 GCA_027314845.1 Thermoplasmata archaeon
GGTGACCTCGTTCGCATCGAATACGACCTCTGGTCCGAAACCGGCGGCAAGACCGAGCTCCTCGACACTACGCACGAGGAAGTGGCCCAGCAGGCGAACATCCCGCCCCCGGAGGGGTTCAAGTTCGGCCCGCGGCCGCACGAGGTCGGCGGCGAGCGATTCCCAACGGGCATCGAGAACGCCCTCGTCGGTTTGAAGGTCGGCGAGGAGGTCGAGCGGGAGTTCGCCCCGGCCGAGGCCTTTGGCGATCGCGACCCGAACCTAATTGAGCTGTATTCCATGCACGAGATCGAGCGGTTGCCCGAGATGCGGCGCGAAGACGCGCATCTCGACATCGGGACCATGCTCACCATCGAGGGACGGCGCGGACGGGTGGTTACGCTCACCGCGGCGCGCGTTCGCGTCGACTTCAATCCCCCGTTCGCCGGGCGCAAGGTTCGGGGGAAGTTCCGGGTCCTCGAACGGATCTCGGACCCCGTCGAACAGGTGCGCGCGATCGTCGAGCTGCAGTACGGCCGATCGGGAGAGTTCGGGATCGAGCATCACGACAAGTCGTTCGTCCTGAAGCTGCCCGAGCGTTCAAAGTTCGACATCTCCTGGCTGGCCGCCAAGCCACGGGTCGTGGATCGGATCCGCACCCATCTCCACCCCCAGTCGATCCGCGTGGTCGAGGAGTACGTCACGCCGGCCCCTGAGAAGAAGGAGGAAGCCGCAAAGCCCGCGGCCGAGCCGGCGGAGGCCGCGACTTCGGACTCCGCGACGTCGCCCCCGGCGGCCGAGAGCGGCCGCAGCTCCTCGAAGCCCGGAGGCA
Source organism: Thermoplasmata archaeon (assembly GCA_027314845.1). The sequence continues at coordinate 812 of DAHVAA010000074.1, forward strand.
AGGCGGGAAAGCACGCGGCGGCTCCGCCGAAGGACCCCGCGAGCGGCGAGTGAGCCTTACCGGAACCAACGACGGGTTCTTGAACCGTCGCGCGGGTAAGGCGCGCATGTCAGCAGCGAACGAGCGCCCGGCACCGATCCCACTTGCCTTCGTGATCGTTTCGTTCGCCGCCGCGATCGCTATCGGGGCGGCGATCGCCTACCTCGGGATCACCGGCCGAATCGGCGCGGGCATCCCGTGAGCCTTCCCGGTGCGTATCGAACCGTCTTAAACCGCAAGGCCGCTGCCGGAGCCGTGAACGCAGTGGGGCGCCGACCCGCCTCCTCGAACGAGCGGCGAGAGGATCTCGGTTGGGTCCTGGGTGGCCTCGTGATCCTGGGTGTCTTCGCCGTCGGCGCGGCGTTCTGGTTCAGCTACCACCCGTAGCCGCGGCGGTCGGTACTCCGGCCTCGGGCCACCGGTAAAAGTAGACGTCGGTCGCGCGGTCGTATCCACTCGCAGTCCAGCCGGGGACGCGGTGGCAGTGGCTGACCACGCGAGCGCCGGTCGGCAGCTCGCGCTCGAACTTCAGTCGGAGGCGGGTCATCGCTCCCGGCCAGAGGAATGCCGTGACGACCGTGGCGCCCCGGAAGTCGAGGTGGAAGAGGTTCCCCCAGCGGAGTTCGATCCGTTCGCCCGACGGGCCGAACCGTCGACGGAGTTGTAGAACCAGGAAGCGGATCGGCTCGACCTCGACTCCCACGACCCGCGCCCGGTAGACGCGAGCCGCCCGAAAGACGATCGCGCCGGTGCCCGCCCCGAGGTCATAGACCGTATCGTTCGGGCCGACCTCCGCGAATCGGAGCATTTGTTCGACCGCCTTCCGAGGGGTTGGCTCGTATCCCGCCCCGAATGCGAAAGAGGCGAAGACGAAGTACGCCGCGGCGAGGCCAGCCACGAGGAGCAGCAGCGCGAGGTCGATCTGGAGGGCGGCCATCCCGACCTCACTCGGCCCGTCGGACCGCGAGCCGCAATCGCTGCGCCGCGGCCCGGGGGTCGAGCTTCCGCTCGACGACCTGGTCCAGGAGCCGGCGGAGCTCGGGGTCCTCCTCGAGCCGCTCGGTGAGCTCGCGACCGACCCGGTCCCGGACGACCCCGACGATCTCCGCGGTCAGGCGGTGGCGCTCGCTCGCGGCGCGTTCGCCCGAGCGGTCGAGGAACTCCTCGTGCGCCTCGACCGCCCCCCAGAGGTCCTCGAGCCCGCTCGGCGCCACGGTCGAGGTGGTCACGATCCGGGGCGCCCACGACCCTTCTTTCGCGCCGTGGGCCACTACGTCGCGCAAGTTCCGTTCGGCGATCTCGGCCCCGGGGAGGTCCGACTTGTTCACGCAGAAGACGTCCGCGATCTCGAAGAGACCGGCCTTCAACGTCTGGACCTCGTCCCCGAGATGCGGAACGAGCACCACCACGCGCGTGGTGGCGATCTCTCGGATCGCGACGTCCACCTGGCCGCTGCCGACCGTCTCGACCAGGACGACATCGAACCCGGCGGCATCGAGCAGGCGAACCGCCTCGAGGGTCGCGGCGGCGACTCCCCCGGCGGCTCCGCGGCTCGCCATGGACCGGAAGAAGACCCCTGAGTCGTCCGAGCGTCCCGCGTACCGGATGCGATCGCCGAGGACCGACCCGCCCGAGAACGGGCTCGAAGGGTCGACCGCGACGATCGCAACCGTTCGGCCCCGCGACCGCAATATCCCGATGAGCGCGTTGATCAGGCTCGACTTTCCGACCCCGAGCGGACCGGCGAGCCCGACCACGGGAACGCCGCGGGTCCGGGGGTAGATCGCTCCCAGGATCTCGTCCGCGACCGGGTCGCCGTTCTCGACTGCGGTGATGGCGCGGGCAAGGGCACGTCGGTCGCCGCGAAGGACCGCGCGGGCCGCGGCGGGGATCCGTGGGGACGCGGTCATGCGCGACGGCGAGCGAGCTTCTCGGCGGTGGCGACGATCTCCTCGAGCGACGTGCCCGGGCCGAAGATCGCGCGAACGCCGGCCTTCCTCAACCGGCGCGCGTCCTCGTCGGGAATGATCCCGCCGGCGAAGACCGGGACCTTGCCGGCCCTCTCCTGCTTCAGCAGCGCGAGCACTCGGGGGAAGAGGGCCATGTGGGCCCCCGAAAGGATCGACAGGCCGATCAGGTCGACGTCCTCTTCCAGCGCCGCCCGGACGATCTCCTCGGGCGTCTGTCGGAGCCCGGCGTAGATCACCTCCATCCCCGCGTCCCGCAGCGCCCGCGCCACTACCTTCGCGCCGCGGTCGTGGCCGTCCAGCCCCGGTTTCGCGATGAGCACTCGGATCGGGTGCGCTCGCTTGGCGGCGACCCTCGGCATCTCCCCGCCGACGAGGGAAGCGGAGAAAAGCTTTCGCAGGCCGACCTAGAGCCACTGGAGCAGGTCGACCAGAAGGTTCCCGCCCACGAGCGCCGCGATCGCCCCTGCGGCCATGAGAACGAGGAACGGAACCTGGGGTGTGACCCAGACCGATTCCACCCCTCGAGCTTCGAGCTCCTTCGCGATACGGGTCCGGTGGCGCGCGTCCTCCTCGGAGGACTCGATCTCCTCCTCGGCCTCTTGGGAGGAAGGCAGCAGCGGGTCGCGCACCCAGACGAAGCGCGATGGGAGCTCCGCCACGGAGAGCCGAAAGCCCGTGAATCCGCGAGGGAAGGCGAAGTCGCCGCGAACCATGTTCCGCAGTCCGATACCGACCGGGACGACGAGCGAGAGAAGGGCGGCGTTCATGAGCAGGTCGATCGCGAACGGAAGAAAGGTGGGCACTGAGAGGAGGCGGCCGCCCCCGAAGAGCAGCGGCTCGGGGAACATTGGGACGAGGATCGCGGCGATCATCAACGCCTTCGCGTCGGCTCCGCCGTAGAGCACTCCGGCCTCGAACAGGACTCGGGCGAAGACGACACTCACCAGCACCGCCACGACCGGGACGGGGACCGCATTGCTTCCGAGGCCATAGCGGAAGACCGCTCCCGCCAGGAGCGAGATCACGACCGCATACCCTACGATCTCGACGAGGTCCGCATAACGGGCGACGGTCGGCCCGAACCGGTCGTCCCAGGCGAACATGTGCTCGAGGGTGAGGATGCCGACCGCGACCCACAGGATCGCCGGAAGAACGCCTCCGGGCACCACGCCTACGAGCCCAAGCGCAAAGCCGGCGGGACCCAAGACCTGCCAGAGGGCGTCGGATACCTCCCGGTCCTTGAGGTCCGCGACGGCCGCATAGAGGAAACCGGCGACCATCAGCAGCGCTCCGGCAGCGAGCGCCGCCTCCTCGATCGCGACCACGCGGTTTCACCCGGTCGGGCTCTCACGAGAGACCGCTCCTTAAGGGATTGCCTCCCGTCGCGCGACTCCCAGTGCGGTCGGAGGCCTCGGCCCTCGAAGCGGACGGCCGCGCCCGCAGCCAGTGACGTCCCTCGGCCGGGGCGAGGTCGGGACGTAAAAAGCTATTTAAACCACCCACCTCTCGGCCGCCGCCTCCTGAGGAGCACATGGTCGAGTACAAGCTCGTCATCGCCGACCAGGCGAAGTCCCTCGCGCGCACCGTCGGCGACCCGCAGGCCGCGGGATTCCTCGGCAAGCGGATCGGGGAGACGATCGGCGGGGAATTGATCGGCGCGAGCGGCTACACGTTCCGGATCACGGGGGGAACGGACAAGAGCGGTTTCGCCCTCCGTCCGGACCTGCCGGGAGCTCGCCAGACCCGGCTCTACGTGGGGGAAGGGTTCGGGTTCCACGCCCCGCGAGCGGGCATGCGAAAGCGCCGCACCTTCCGTGGCAACACCATCAGCGAAGACACGGTCCAGATCAACCTGATCGTGGAGCAGAAGGGCCCGAAGCCGCTCGGGGAGCTCTTCGGCGCTTCATGAAGGTTCCTCGTCAGCCCGAGGTCAATATCGGTCTGGTCGGACACGTCGACCACGGCAAGACTACGCTGACCCAAGCGCTCACGGGGGAGTGGACCGACCGCCACTCCGAGGAGCTCAAGCGCGGGATCTCGATCAAACTCGGATACGCCGACGCCGCGTTCTACAAGTGTCCGAACTGCCCCGAACCTTCTGGGTACTCGGTCGAGCCCGTCTGCCCCTCGTGCGGTGGCGAGGCCCGTTTCCTGAGGGCGGTCTCGTTCGTCGACGCCCCAGGTCACGAGACCCTGATGGAGACCATGCTCTCGGGCGCGGCGATCATGGACGGCGCGCTGCTCCTCGTGGCGGCGAACGAGCACTGCCCGCAGCCCCAGACCCGGGAACACCTCTACGCCCTCGATATCATCGGGGTCCGGAAGGTCATCGTCGTCCAGAACAAGATCGACCTGCTGAGCGCGGAGGAGGCGATGGCGAACGAGAAAGAGATCGTCGACTTCCTCAAGGGATCCCCCATCTCGGGGGCGCCGGTCGTTCCGGTGAGCGCGAACCACAAGGTAGGGATCGACGCGCTGATCGGTGCGATCGAGCAGACGATCCCCACTCCGCCGAGGGATGCGGCGAAACCGCCGCTGATGTACGTGGCCCGCTCCTTCGACATCAATCGCCCGGGCACCCGTCCCCCCGAGCTCCGGGGCGGGGTGCTCGGCGGCTCCCTCCTCCAGGGCAAGATCACGAAGGGGGAGGAGATCGAGATCCGCCCCGGACGAACGGGAGCGACCGGCGCGGCCGCCGAGTCGCTGACCACGAAGGTCACCGCGATCGTTTCGGGCGGTCAGGAGTGGGAGGAGCTGAAGCCGGGCGGGCTCGCGGCCCTGGGAACGAGCCTCGATCCGGCGCTCGCGAAGGGCGATGGGCTCATCGGCCGGCTCATCGGCACTGCCGGCACGCTTCCGCCGGTCAGCCAGAAGATCCGTCTCAAGGCGACGCTCCTCGAGCGGGTCCTCGGGGCGCAACGGGAGATCAAGGTCGAACGCATCCGAACGAGCGAGATCCTCGCCATCACGGTCGGCACGACCATCGCGAGCGGCAAGGTCACGAGCGCTCGGGGCGACGAGGTCGAGCTCGCCCTCAACCGGGCCGTCACGGTCTTTCCGGGCAGCCGGGTCGCGATCTCGCGCCGTCTGAACGCCTGGCGGCTGATCGGATTCGGCATCGTAGAATCTGGAGGAAAGTAGGGATGCGCCCGGACCTCCTCGAGATCCTGCGTTGCCCGGTCTGCCGAGGGGAGCTCGGCCTCGCCACGACGCGTCGGGAGGGGACCGAGATCATCGAGGGAACGCTCACCTGCCCCGCGTGCAAGGTCGACTACCCGATCCACGAAGGGATCCCGGACCTCCTGCCGCCCGACGAGCGCGACTGACCGTCCGGCGCTCAGCCGCCGACGGCGAAGTAGTAGGCGGCCATCACGAAGAACATCAGGACCGCGATACCGACGGACGGGAGAAGCCAGCGGATCGCGCCCCGGCTGCGGGCCTGGATGGAGCTCCCCACGGTGACGACCGGGATCGCAAAGGCCAGCCAGTACCCTTCGAGGACCGTTTCGAAGAACGCCCAGGCGGTCCGGTTCCCGTAGGGATAGTCGACGGCCAGGACGACCACGAGCGCCACGGAGAACACGAGGAAGGCGAGGCTCACCCCGGCGGCGTCGAGGTACCCCTCGAAGCCCCTCTTTCGGTTGGGGTAGTACGTTCGCAGCACGAGCAGCATCGCGACGAACAGGACCAGCGTCCCGATCAGTGCAAAGAACGCGGGCGTGTCGAGGTTGAGGGGAAGCGACCCGGACCCGGGGGGTGCTGGTGCCAACGGACCCCACTACGGGGTGGTCAGGGCGACCCGAGCCGGCCCACCGTCCCCCTCCCGCACCCGAAGCGGAAGGCAGTGAAGCTCGTACGCGCCCGGTGGGACCCCGTCCAGCAGCAACCCCTCGATGATGAGGCACCCCGCTCCGAGCAGTCGATGATGGACAGGGAAGTGACCGCTAGGGTCGAGCTCGACCGATAGGGAATCGATTCCGACGACTCGCACTCCTCGGTCGAGGAGCGCGGCGGCTCCGGCGTCGGAGAGCGCGACGTAGTCGGGGAAGAATTCGAGCTTCGCTTTCCAGCGTGCCGAGTTCGCGGACTCGAACAGGACGCGCTCCGTGCCGGCGGGAACTTGAGCGACCTCTTCCGGCCCGATCGATCGAACCTTCCGATCGACCGCGACGACCCGGCACGGTCCATTCAACCGGTCCAGTCCGACCGCGTCGATCGAAGCTCCGTCCGGCAGGAAGTGGCAGGGAGGGTCGACGTGCGTGCCCGCGTGCGAGCCGAGCGAGAGCGCTGAAACGTTGTAGGCGTCCCCCCGCCGGAGCGAATGCACCGGGCGGGATTCGAACGGGGGATCCCCCGGGAACGAGGGCATGTTGACCGCGAGGGGCATCGAGACGTCGGTCCAGCGCATCCTTCGTTCGCCTGCCCGAGGACCGCCGGTCGTTGGCCGCGATGGAGTTTAAGCGTTCGCTTCCTCACGGCGGTCGGTCCCATCGGTCGACCGCGGCCGCGGGGTGCAGGTC
>DAHVAA010000075.1:0-7054 GCA_027314845.1 Thermoplasmata archaeon
CGGACCCGCGATCCTCGTTGCGTTCCTCATCACGCTGCTCGAGATGACCGAGGTCGTGGCCTTGGTCTTCGCGTTGAGCGCCGAGCACCAGACGATCGCGCACGGCGCCTGGGGGGCGGTGGGAGGGACGGCGACCGTCGCGCTCGTGGCGCTCGGGTTCGGTGCCCTGCTGATCGCCTTCCCCCACGATTACCTGCTCTGGGCTTCCGCGATCGTCCTCCTTGCTTTCGGAGTCTTCCTGTTTCGAAGCACGCTCAGGACCTACCGCCGCGCTCGTCCACGAGCGGATCCGCCGGATCAAGGTCCCCTGGCTCAAGCTCGGCGCGACATCGCTTCTGTTCACCTTTGCGGTCTTCTGGGGCGGGGAGGCGGTCGGATACTCCTGGCCCGGCGCCGACCTCGTCCTGATCCCGCTGTTCGTCGCCTTCCTCTTCGCGATCCGCGGCGCGATCTCCCTCGGCCTACGTCCCGCCGCAGTTACCACGACGTAGCGGGTGGGCCCGCCGCTGGCACCCGGTCACTCCCGCGGTGGCCCGGACCGCTCGGAGCCAACCCTCCCTGGAGTAGGCCCTAGGTCGAGGGTCGCGCGACAGAGGTCTCGGCAGTGGGGGCAGGTCGCCCTCGCGCGTTCCGGAATCTGACCGATGGCCAGTCGACACGCTTCCGCCGACTCGTGGCCGCAGAAGGGACATGGGTGCAACGGCCGCATCGGGCCCGCGACCTCCCTTCAGAGAGAGCGGGAAGGCCTCGAACCGACCCGGCCCCTCAGAGCCTCTCCCGTGGGGTGTTCTCCTCGGGCTGATCGGCGTCGCGGTTCTCGGTTGTTCCCGCTCTCCCCCGAACCGGGAGCGAGTCCGGCCTACATACTGCGGTCGTTAGGCCGGGTTGACTTCGCCCGCCGAGGCGGTCGGACCACCCGCTCGGGCCGCTCCCGCGTCGGCAGGAGCATCAGCCCTTCTTCGGGGTCCCCGACCAGCACGCCGTCGCCATCCAAGAACCTCCGACCCACCCACGCGATCGTCACCGCATCGAGCTCGTCGTGGGTCAGCGGCCGCTTGGCCAGGACGCCCGAGATCCCCGCCCGGAGGAGCGCGCGCTGGAGTAGGGGGACGCCCACCTGCTTTCGGGGAAGGCCGAGGAGGTCCTGAGAACCTCCGGGATAGCCTTCGAGCACGCGATAGCCCCGCCGCGAGAGCGCGCGCTCGAGTCGCATCCCCCGGACGGTCAGCATCCGCATCGGGCCGAGGGTCAATGGGAAGAACCGGATCCCGAGACGCAGGAGCTCCCGGTCGCACGCTCGCAGGTGCGGTCCGGACCGGTCCTCGATCGAAGCGCGACCCCGAGGTAGGGAGAGAGGCGCATCGATGACCACAAGCGCCGGCCTCGCCGACTCGGTCGCCGCGAGGATCTCTTCATCGTCGTGCAGCACCTCCGCCCTTAGCTGTCGAGCGCTCCGGAGGTAGCAGAACCCGGTCGAGCGGGCCGGGGACCCGGCAAGGTCGATGCCCACCGCGCCTAGGCCCGAGCTATCTGTGGACCGCCCCATCGCACGCGGCACGTCAAGAAGGGTGATGAGGCGAAGGGTCGCTCGAGGATGCGCCGCGGAGGATCCGAGCCGGGCGAAGAGCGGGCCGTGCCACGGCGGCGCAGGCAGGGCGGAGGTAATGAGGGGCGGACGACTCCTCTAAAGCGGAACCATGTCGCATTCCTGTCCCGACTGTGGGGAGTCGATCGAATTCGCCGAACAAGAGGTCCGGCTGCGCCGGGGGACGTGCGGGTCGTGTCACCACGAGTTCACGCTTGTCGAAGGAGCCGCGCTCTCCGCGCCGGCTCGAGCAGTACCAGTAGGGGAGTCGGCCGAGGCGGGTGCGACCGAGCCCCCCGAAGGAACTCCGGAATGCGCGGATTGCGGCGCACCCCTCGCTTTCCGAGCGTTGAGCGACGGCGGGCTCGAGGCGCGTTGCGATTCATGCGACACCACGGCGGTCTACGTGGTCAGGGCCGCTCGCGAAGAGGGCCGAGCCCCCCGCGGTCCCCGGGGTCGGGAACCCGAGGGGCGGGAGCCTCCGCGGAGCCGCCCCTGCCGGCAGTGCGGTGCGCCGTTGCGATTCACGACCAATGAGGAAGGGTCGCTCGTCGGCGAATGCGAGGCGTGCGGGAACCGGTTCGTCCTTCCTCCCCGGAGCGACTCCGGGGGCGGCGGTGGCCGGTTCGGACGCGGGGGGGGTCGCCCTGGGGGCGGTGGGCGGTTCCGTTCTCCGCGAGAGGGCAGCTCCTGGGGCCGCTCGTCGGGAGGGGGCGCTCGGGGCGGTAAGTATCGTGGCGGCAGTCGCTACAGCTCCGACGACGGGGACGAGCGCCGGCGTCGGCGCCGCCCGCGCGAGGACTGAACCCGTTCCCTCCGCGCCGTCGTCCGGGACAAGCCCTTCATAGAGCCGGCGGCCACGCCGGCAATCCGAGCGAACCAGGATGGCCGACGGCTACCCGACGGGTGATCGACCGCTAGACCCCGAACCGTTCCTGACCCATTCGGGTCGCGAAGGGACGCGCGCGCGGCCCTATGTTTCGTTACCGTAAAAGAGGGAAAGGAAAGGGTTGGCCACGGTCGCGGGTTCCGACCTTAAACCGGAAGCACCTTGCGGCCGTAGTTCCAGTTCGTCAGGTCCGCCGTCGCGACGTACCAGGCCAGGAAGCCGTCGAAGATGATCTCCCCGCCGACCGCCCAGTTCGCGCCCTGGTCATAGTTGAAGGTCGTCTGTCCAGCAGCGATGCTGGCGAACTTCACCACGAGCAGGATGAACGCGATGAACAGGAACAGGAACACCATGAAGATGCCCCATCCATGTTTCGGCGAATTAATCAGGAAGGTGAAGGTGAACATCATCCACATGAATGAGAACCCAGCCACCCCCCAGAAGATCGGTACCCCGCCCGACGCCGCCGGACCCACGAATGCGTTGAGCATTAGGGTAAACGCCAACCAAAACGCACCGTAGCCCGTGAACGCCGAACCCGCGAACATGTTCCCCTTTCGGAGAGCGATGACTCCCGCGATCAGCTGGGCCGTACCACCGAAGGCCAGGGCCATCCCGTAGACGACCCAGTTGCCGCCGGCGCCGGTCGGCGTGTTCCCGAACCCCATCCCAAAGGGAGCCGGTAGGTTGCTCAACCCGGCGATCATCGTCGTGGTTCCGAATCCCATCAGACCCACGACGGCCGGGCTGGCCCACCATTCCGGTTTCTCCTCCACTTTGGGTGGAGCATCCTCCATCCCACGTGCCGTTTCCATCGTCGCAGACGCTGGCATGTTAGAGTCGCGCACGCGGTTCTACTACATAATCCCTGTTTTCGACGGGAGATATTTGTTACACACTTCAACGTCGCACTCTTCGGCGGAGAATACGCGGGCTCGACCGCACCGGCGGGGGTCAGGGTTAAAACACCTCTCGCCTCGACCGGCCCGCCATGGACGATCGCAAGGACCTCGAACGCATCGTGTTCGGAGAGACGCGGGTGATCCTCAACCGGGACCTCTCGGTCATGAACCCGAATCTGGTATCGGGGTCCCAAGGGCTCGTGATCGGCAAGCTCGCCAACTACACGCTCAAGGTGGCGTTCCCGAAGGTCACGGTCGGAGTGAGCTGGCGAGACTGCGACATCGTCGCGGGAAAGACCGGGATGCCCACCGAGTCCGAGCAACCGAAGGTCATCCCGAAACCTCGCCACATGGGCGAGGAGTAGCGGCGACCCACCCGGCCCGGTTTCAGCTTCCGCCCGGGATCGGGAGGATATCCCGGACGAGGTCGAGCACCCGGTCGAGCCGGTCCGCCACGTGGTCGGTAGCGGGCCGATCCCACCCGTCCGGCAGAAAGAGCGCCCGGTACCGCGCACCGTACTCCTGGAGACCCGTGAAGAGGATTCCGGCGCGCATACCGGCCCGTCGGGCTCCCTCGATGTCGGACCAGCCGTCGCCCACGTGGACCGCGTCTTGGGGGCTCGAGCCGAGCTGGTCGAGCGTCGCGCGGAAGATCTCGGGGGCCGGCTTCGTCCACGGGTGTTCGTCGCTGAAGACCACCGCCTTGAGGTATCGGTCGAGCCCCATCGAGCGGAGCACCGGTCGGAGGAACGACCCGGGTTCTCCGATCGTGTTCGAGATGAGTCCGAGGCGGTAGCCCTCGGCCTCGAGAGCCGACAGGAACTCGATCGCACCGGGGGCGCGCACGAACGGAACACGACCCACGACCTCGGCGAGCTCCTTCAGGTACGTCGCGAGGTCCGGACGACGGCCGGAGGCGGCGCCGGCCCGACGCATCTGCTCCGCGGGCGTAACAGTCCGGCCCTGACCGGCCTCGGCGACCGCCTCGGCGTAGACCCGTTCAAAGTTCGCTCGAAGCGCCGCGACGTCGACCTCGGGCGACCCCGGGACCCGCTCCGCGGACTGGAGGAACCGGGTCGCGAGGTCGGACTGGGTGCGCATGTAGGACTCTTCGGCCACCGGTGGCAGGTAGAGGAGCGTATGCCACAGGTCGAGCGTAACCGCCGCCATCCGCTAGGACCTTGCGAGCCGACGCGGGTATATCTCCTCCTCCCGGCGCGGCGAGCCCGACGTCCACCCTAAGAGCCAGGCTCCGCCGCCTACCGGCCCGCTTCTGGGAAGGTCCCCCCGCCCGCCGACCTCAAAGCCACGGCCCGGCTCGGGGGGGTGTGACCGACCTCGCCCCCCGATTGTTGGTGACGGTGAAGCCCCGGGAGGCAGTCGACCGCGCGATCGGGGCCCGGCTCGTAGGAATCCCTTGGACGTACGCCGAGCGGTCCGCGCCGGCGGCCTGGTCCCCTGTCGAAGCGATGCTGGTGGGAGCGGTCGAGCGGGAACTACCGAAGTACGAGGCCACTTCGACCCCCCGACTGGCCTTCGTCCAGCGGATCTACACGGGGGTCGACGGCTTTCCGTTCGACCGGTTCGCTACCAGTGTCCGTATTGCGGGGAACGTGGGTGCGTATGCCCCGTTCGTGGCCGAGCATGCGGTCGCGCTCGCGCTGGCGGCCGCCCGGAACCTGAGGGGGTCGCACGAACAAGTGCGTATGGGCCGGTTACGCCCTCCGCCGGAGCACCGGCTCCTGTGGGGCCGAACCGCGGTGGTGCTGGGGTACGGGGAGATCGGCCGGGGGATCGCCGAGCGCCTCTCGGGATTCGGGACCCGGGTGGTCGGGGTGAACCGTACCGGCAAGATGGCCCCGGGAGTGGTCGCGATGTACCCTGTGGACCACCTGGACGGAGCCCTAGCGGAAGCGGAGTTCGTCTTCGACACCCGACCGCTCACCCAAGCCACCCGAGGTTCGCTCGGCGCCGAGCAGCTCGGTGCGATGCGCCCGGATGCGGTCTACGTGAACGTCGGGAGGGCTGCCACGGTCGACGAGGAGGCGCTCTATCGCCACCTGGTCGACCATCCGCAGTTCCGCGCGGCCCTCGACGTCTGGTGGGACGAGGACTACGACCACGGGGCTCTCTCGACCCGGTTCCCCTTCGCCGACCTGCCGAACTTCCTTGGGTCGCCGCATTCCGCAGGGTTCGGGCCGGGGGTCGAGGGGTACGTCCTCGAAATGGCCCTTGAGAATCTCGGTCGGTTCTTCCGGGGCGAGGAACCGCGCCACATCGTGGACCGCCGCGAGTACGGTCCGTGAGAGTCCGCCCGGTCAGGAGCCCGTAGCGGCCCCCGGACCCGAGTCACGGGTGGGGCCGGGGCGGGAGGTCCGCCGTCGGTACAGGAGGACCAGCGCCGCCAGCACGGCCACGTCGATTGGGAAGAGCGCGATCCGGTCCAGGAAGAACTCCCATACGGGAGAGAGGGCGACGTAGAACGCGATCCCTCCCAGAACGAACGCGAAGCGGGCCCGCTCTCCCGCCGGGTCCGCGTGGAAGAGCAGGACGAATCCCATGAAGAGCAGGTCGACCGCGATCCCTACTGCGAACGGAACCGCCGGGTACGGGCCAAGTCGCGGGCTCTGCCAGGTCCCGACCTGTCCGGCCACGAAGAACAGGAACCCGGCGCAGGCGGCGAGCCAGGCCGGAGGGGACGGGAAGCGGGCCAGGACGTCCTCGAGGCGTCGGCCGGCGAGCGCGGTGGCGAGCAGAACGAACGCCAAGGTGGCGAGGAAGAGGCCGGCCCACTGGACAAGCGACAGCGGGAGGTTCCCGACCGCGAACGAGCTCGCTATCGCGACCACGATGGGTACCGGGGCGAGCATCACGAGCGAGCGGTCGGACAGGAACCGGACGTCGCGCACCTCCGGCCAACACTGGCGCGCGAGGAAGATGGGGAAGGAGATCGACCAGACCGCGTGGAACACGACGATCCACTCGGCCCAGAGCCAGCTCACGCCTTCCCACCGTCCGTACGAGGCGAGGACCCCGACCCCGGGCCAGTTCGGGTCGAAGAGCGAGTGGGCCGCCATCCCTTCGTTCACGACCCCGAACGCGAGCCCGAGGACGAGCACGGCGACCGCGCCGCCCCGCAGCCGGATCGCATAATCCCGGATGACGAGCGCCGCCACGCCGTAGATCCCCATGAACGTCAGCGGGACCCAGGGGAGGAGCCAGGCCTGCGGGGCCGTGGAGCCGCTCACGAACTCGGCGATCAGGGGAGCGCCGAGCACGAGCAGGAACGCTTTCCAGCGGTTCGAGCGGGGGCGCGTAGGGGCCCCCTCAGCGGATCCGCTCGAGGGCGAACGACCCCACCACGAGCGACCGCTGGGTGACGCGACATTCGATCCATTCGCGGGTCTCGACATCCCCGAAGCCCTTCACCGAGAGCAGGAGTCGGTCCCGGTCCTGGCGGAAGAGGATCGCCCCGTCCATCCGGCTCAGCAACGTCTCCACCTGGGGTTCCGAGAGCGCCCCCGCCTCGAGGGAGTAGGTCGCCAGCGCGTTGCGCGGCTTCAAGATCCCCACGACGTTCTGCAGGAAGGAGAAGCTCGCGCGCTCATCCCCGTGGGCGAGCACCGCGGAAAGTCCGAGGAAGCCGACGCGGAACGCCTGACCGCTGGAGCCCTCGGC
>DAHVAA010000075.1:7064-7296 GCA_027314845.1 Thermoplasmata archaeon
GCCTGCGTCGCGGCCTTCACCAGGTTCGAGAGGATCCCCGGGCGGTCGTCCGAGCTCTTGAGCACGACGTGGTGGTCGTCCGGCGCGGCGGCCGAGCCGGACGCGTCGATCCACCGCACCATCCCCATCTGCTCAAACTCGCGGAACTGGGGGAGCACCACGCCCAGCGCCTGGGAGACCTCCGACGGAGACCGTGCCGCGGTCACGATCACCGCGGGCTCGCCGCGCTTCA
>DAHVAA010000076.1 GCA_027314845.1 Thermoplasmata archaeon
CTCTGCCTCGGGTGTCTCACGGGCAAGTACCCCGTCGAGGTCCCCGAGGAGCGGCACCGATTCCAGAAGTCGCTCGCGGAGTTTTAGACAATACTATAAAACCCAACACTTAAGAGCCCCCGAGTGTGTGGAGATGACGATGTCGAAGCCAGCGGCAGCCATCGCCGTCAAGAAGACCGAGACGAAGTTCGACGCGTACAACACGGCCGAGCGTATCCGAGTCGCGAGAGCCCGGGTCGAGGCCGGAGAGTACCGGGACGATTCGGGTGATGTCGCGTGGTCGATCCCGTCGGGCGTCTCGAAAGCCATCCTCGAGTACGTCGACTCCCGGGCGGCCGACCGTGACTGCCCTCTCTCGCAGGGCCGCGTTCTTCTCTACTATCTCGACCTTCCGAGGGTCGCGGCCAAGCTGGGAATTGAGTTCCTAGAGCCGTGTAAGGGGACCGTCGAAAAGTTCTCCGATGCGTACCGGGACCTCGCGGGGAACTCGCGCAAGACCTACGCGGACCTCCTCGTCTCATTCTGGCGCTGGCGGTTCGAACAGCAGGAGAAGGACCTTCCGTCGCACCTGCGTATCCACATCTCAAAGAAGGCGCTCGCAACCAAGACCGAGGACGACGTCCTGACTGAGGACGAGCAGGCTCGGATCGCGACGGCCACCATCAGCGAGCGGGATGAGGCGTTCGTGAAGGTCCTATGGGAGTCCGGCGCTCGGGTATCCGAGCTTCTCGGGGCAAACGTCGGGGACGTCTCCCGGAACGAGCACGGCGGCTTCCTCCTTCGTGTCGAAGGCAAGACGGGTCGCCGCGCGATCCCGCTGTTCGGAGTGGGGGTTCCAGCTCTGAGCAAGTGGCTCGGAAAGCACCCGCTGAAGAACGAGCCGGCCGCTCCGCTGTTTTGCGGAACGCGGGTCGGCCCGCGTCTCGGGAAGCGAATGACCTACGGCGGCGTGATGAGCATCCTGCTCACGGCGGCCCGACGGGCCGGTGTGGAGCGCGCGGCGAACCCTCATATCTGGCGGCACACACGGGCGACGGCCGTCGCGAAGGATGCCCGCATCAGCCCGACCATCATGAACGGCTACTTCGGCTGGACGAACGCGGGCCGTACGAGCGCCGCCTACATCCACCAGAGCGCCCGCGATGTCGAGAACGCCTTCGCCGAGAGCCTCGGCGTCGCGAAGGTCGAGCAGCGCGCCCCGTCCTCGGTCCTCCCGAAGAGTTGCCCTCGATGCGAGTTCGTGAACGACCCGACTGACCGTTTCTGCGGACGCTGCGCCGCTCCTCTCTCGCCCGAGAGTGTCGGTCGGTTCCTCGAGCTCGAATCGAAGGCGAACCGCCTCGCGTCCCTCCTCAAGCGTCCCGAGATCATCGCCTATCTCGCGGAGCAACTGGCCGCGGGGCCCACGGACTAGGGCCGGGGGACCATGTCGAGTCGGTCGCGCTCGAGCAGGGTTCCACCGGAGCCGGTGCTTCTTGAACCGCTTCCTGAACCGGTAGGGGGGCGCGATACATTCGGTCCTAGCCGCCAAGAGCAGGACGAGCTTGAACGACGAGCATCCGCCGAAGACGCGGCCTTTTGGAAGTCGATTCAAAACAAGGCAGGTGCAGTCGACTTCCGGATCGTCCACCGGCGCTATGTACGACTTCTCGAGGCGGACCTGCGGTCTTGGAGGCCCGCAATCGACGAGAAGATTGTTCGCCGAATCACCTCTCCACTTCGACGAGCCGACGCTGGGAGGTTCCCGGTACAACGACGCGCATTTCGCCTGCTCGATAGCGAGAGGCTTCGGCACCGAAGGGCCCGACCGTTCGCCGCGACGCGGGAAGTCGAGCTGGTCAACCAGCAGCTCGGGGAGGGAGCCTCCGCCGACTACGGGACCCTCGAGAACATGATCCGACGAAGGGCCGATGCTCGGCTGGACAAGCGCTCGGCATGGGAACTCATGGAGGTCTACCGAGGGCGTCGAGGATACGGCCGATGGTCGAAGAAGAACTTCGAGAAGTTCCTCGAGGCTGCGTACCGCTCGCACCTAGGTGCTCGAGGCGGCGCCAAAGCCGGCCGCGGACGTCCGCTCAAGACCTCGGACCGCGTTCGACGCTGGCGGACTCCGGCCGAGACCAAGATCGAGGTCCTCGTCAGCAAGAATCCGGCGCTGCTCCGGCCAGGCCACGTATCTCGAATCGTCCGTCTCCTTAGAACCGGCGAGTACCCCATCCATACCTCCCGCCGTGTCGTGGCTCGCTACCTTCGGACGATGGCACGCCCCGCCCAGGTGTAATCCTCGAGGAGGATTTCGCCCGGTCCTGACGGTAGAACCGGCATACTTCCGGAAATCCTCGTCAGCGACCTCCCCTCTTCGAAGGCGTTCCTCGGGGAGCTGTCACGATAGGCGCCCGGGTTCGACCACCTTAAAGAACCGGCGGCCGGCTGGGCTCGGTCGATGGAGCGGAGCCACGACGTCGGCGTGTTCGTTTCTAGCGGGCTCGAAACCGCGCTAGACGCGATTGAGGCCGAGGCCCGGAAAATCCGCTCGAACAAGAAGAACGAACAACCCCGCCCGCAAGGCGAGGGGCGGCCCGTGCAAGCGGGCCGACCCGGAGGTGTCGCGCTACGACCGCGACGAACCGTCCAACTAGACCACCCGCTCTAGGATACATAACCACGGCCCGCGACGGTGACGGCGCGATCCGCCCGACCGTCGCCGCAGACGGCGCGCGATCGAACGTCTGCCCAGGGTGCGGCCGGCGCGTGTCGTACCAACGACCGACCCGGGGCCGATCGGAAGCCGTCGGTCTCTTGATCCGGGTCTTCCGGGCGGGCCGGTCGACGACCACTTTCAGGGCCACCCGTTTGTTCGGTCATCGGGCGTGCCTAGAGCCGCTGGTCGCCAACAAGGAGGACGCGCCGTGACCGACGAGGAGCGCCCCCGCGAGCCGGCGCCCCGGCCGCCCCCCACGGACGATGAAGATGATCGGCCCGAGCCCGATGAGCTCCCCGCCACCCGGGAGGACAAGCCCGACCAGCACATCGTCGCACCACCGAAGCCCGTGGCCGTCGACCTCGGCATCCCGTCGCCGACCCCTGAGGAGGAGACGATCCTCGGCGAGATCATCAACGGGTGGAACGCGACGGCGACGGTCAACGACAACATGCACAGCCTCGACAGCGCCCTCGAACGGGCCGTAGCTCGCGGGCTACGGGACCTGGACGGGTATCGGGTCGGCGTCGCGCTGGCGACGCGGCTGCGGCCGATCGACGCGAACTTCACGATCCGCGAGACGACGATGGGCGGCCACGTCATCGCCGTCCTCGCCCACGCCGTCGAGAAGGTCGCCGAGGCGCGCGTCGTCATCGCGCACCGCCAGGATGGTCTGCCCCTCCTACAGGTTGGGCTCGACCCGGCGACGGGCCGGCTCGCGACGTACCACACCGAGTGGGTCCAGAAGAGGGTAGAAGGGAGCGAGGAGAAGGAGCTCGTCGGCTACACGACGACCTCGTACATCACGCCGACCTCCTTCGCGGCCCGGCGGTTCGTCGACCAACGCGGATCGGCGTGGTTCGAGACCATCAGCGACGGGACCGCGATCCGCGGTCAAGAGGGGGAGATCGCCGACTCGATCTCGGCGCTGCACAAGATCACACCGTCCGATCGCAAGGCGTTGATGACGTACCTCCGCAATCTTCCGCTCGCGGGCGAGGTCGCGACCACACTATCCCTGGAGGTGTTCGACCCCGACGGGAACCGCCGGGTGCGGATTCGGCCGGTCTTCGCGCGGAAGCTGGCGGGGGCCGAAGACACGGCGGCGAAGCTCGCAGAGTGGTACCGGCCGCGACCGCGCGAGCTGGCGGAACGGATACTTGCCGATGGACTCCCGTTCTTCGCGGACGGTCGGCGGCGCCTCATCATGTTGTGGGTGGTGGGGGCCCCGGTCCTGAAAGCCCTCGACCCGTCGCGCCTCGCCGTCAACCTCGATGCTGAAGGAGAGAGCTATGGCGGAAAGACTCACACGATCCGCGCCGCCATCGCGACCGCCTGGGGGCTGAACGGCGGCTCGCGCGAGTTCTTCGGCGCCGAGAATGTGCGCACGCACTTTACCTGGACGGACGTGGCGGCCTCGACCAACCTCCCGATCTTGATCGACGAGGCCCGGTTGTCGCGAGAAGACCGCGAGAGGGCCCGCACCACGGCGTCGGGAGGGACCGCAGGACGGGGGCGGGGCAACCTCACGACCAAGCACTACACACCTGAAGCGGTCTTCGCGTTCGCGCGAAACCCGATCACCGAACCCGTCGATTCGACCGCCGCCGAGATCCACGGGGACCGCCGGCGCCGGATCCATCTCGAGTTCGACGAAACGGACATCGCGTACACCCGCGAGCACGCGGTAGCGTTCGAGCGATTCGCGGCCACCCTGATCGACGGTCCGGTCGACCCGGATGGGGGCGGCGTCGTGCTCTGGCGGCTCCGTACCATGTCAGACGAGGACTTCACGCGCCTCGTCGAGCTGGCTCGCGACCGCACCCTTCACCCCGACGACCGCGAGGCGGCGATCGCGGTGGGGGCGTTCTTGCTCGGCGTCGCCGCCCCGGCCCTACCCGGCGAGGAGGAGGAGGACCCAGCGGCGGCGCTCATCTACGATGCGATCCGGCGCGACGCGGGGCGGGCCTTCTCGGCCGATATCGACGACCCGCTCACGCACATGATCCGTCCCGTCGGGCCGGACGGCGAGGCGCGGCCCGAAAGCTGGATCGACATCGCGTTCGTGTTCGTCACGAAGTCCTGGTTGTCCGCGTACGCCGCTGAACGGCGACGGGCCGGGTCCTCGTCGCCGTACAACTCCCTGGCCTCGCTCCGCGGCCTCGCGCCGCTTACGGGCCAGCCTCGTGACGCCATCTACCCACGCGGTAGAGGCGCGGGACACCGACGCCGGGTCCCCAAGAACGGCCAGGTTGCGAACGTGGCGATCGTGGGGGTCCCGCCCGACACCAACACCGACCGCCCACCACCGCCCAAGCCACTCGCAGAGGGCGAAACGAACTACGGAGGGCTCTGATGACGGCAAAACGGCCCGGGTGTAACGGGTGTAACGAAAGGAGACCGGGTGTAACAGGATTCTCACGTCAGTGGATTACACCGGTTACACCGGTTACACCTATTATCAAATCCACATGCGCGGGGAAATCCTCCCGATTGGCCAAGATCGGTCGACGATCTCTCCCCCACATAGGGGGCTATCTAAATCGGCCCGGGTGTAACAGGAATCCGGATCGACTTCCTCGTCAGAGAAACGACCCAAAATCCTGTTACACCCGGGTTTCTGTTACACCCGGTCCCTCAGCCGGTTACCCAAGGTTACCGGGGAAGGACCACGATCTGGCTTCCGGTCGGCCCGAACCCCCTGGGCGGCCGTGCTACACCCTCACCGGTCGGTTCGTCGGGCCCGAAGGAGGTACGCCCATGATCCCGCTCTCCGACCATCCCGATGACCGCGACCGGGGCCTGGGCGATCCTCCCGCCCGCCTCGGTCGCGTTCGATTCGTCGTCCTACCAGCTCGGAGGCCGGTCGTGAAGCGTCCGGAAACCCCGTCCGAGAACCGTCCGGAAACCCCTGCTGATGGGGTTTTCGGACAGGGTTTCCGGACGACGTAGGCGGCATGACCGAAGACAACGTAGCGTCGGGAACGCCGGCGCGAAACCACAATCCTCACGCCAACGCCCGTCGTGGGAGCGGATAATGCCGGACCTCGCCGCCGAACTCTCGAAGGTCGCGGACGATCTCGACAATGCGCCGCAGCCGTCGTGGGGCGGGAATCAGAAGTTGGTCGACGCCGACTCGTTCGTAAAGCGGATCCGGGCCATCGTCTCGGCGATGAAGAAGTCCGTCCCGTCGACCGATCCGCCGGCCGCGGCGATGAAGGAGTGACCGTGCCGCCAATCCTCCGTCGCGAGAAGACCCCGAGCGAGACCTCGCTCGCCCTCGGCCAGCTCGCGAACGAGCTCGAGCGACCGACACCGGAACCGAACCTCGACGAACGAACGAGGTGGGCACGGCGGCTCCGTAAGCTCGCCGACGACGCCAACCCGCAGGCCCCGAGCCCGGACGACGTCGACCTGATGAGGGAGTGATTCGATGGCGGATCCCGATCAGCCACCGTCCCCTCGCTGCAATCCCATGCCTCTCGGTTGGTGGTGTCCGTCTCCGAAGCGTCGATCGAAGAAGGCGAAGGCCCAACGCGCGAAGCCGAAGCGGAAGGCCTACGACCTACGGAGGGAGTAGATGTCCGGTCGCCTCTCCCGCCTCGTCCGGATCGCGAAGCCGAAGGCGAGGGCGCTTCCCGGCGAGCCCGACCGCCTGCGCATCAAGTTCATCCGGGGCGGACGGGAGATCCTCGTCCTCGACCTCCCGAACACGAACGTGCAGACCGAGAGCGGCATTCGTCGGGTCCGTGAGGTCGCGGGGTGGGAGAGCAGCGGGTTCGACGGCGACGCGGGCGAGTGCCTCGAGAAGTTCTCGCTCGAAGGCGTGAACGCCTTCTTCGAGCTCGTGGAATGCGGCGAATGCGATAAGACCCTCGGCCCGGGCACGCTCGAGCTATACGCCCGCAGCCCCCGGCACGGTGCCGACGAGCCGCGCCCACTCGGCGTAGACCCTCTCGACGTAGACACGGCCGGTGCCGAACCGGTCGATCCCGACCCGAAGGTGCTGAAGCCTCATCTGCTCGGCGCACTCTAGGGCGGTCCCGAGACGATCCCTCGCCTGGCACGGGACCTCGGGCCGCTCGTCCCACGTCTTCGCGAGGCCGAGATACGGTCTGCCGGTCGACGCGGGGGACGGGACGATGAACGGGTGGAGCTGGACCGTCCCCTCGAACGTGTAGCCGGTGGCGGAGTCGGGGCCCACGAGGATGATCGGGTCCCGAGCCACGAACGCGTCGGCGTCGAGCACCTCGATCGGCGGGAAGAACCGCCGGCCCTTCCTCCGCGGTCCGGGTCGCATGGTCGTCAGATCGACCAACACGGCCCTCCGTATAATGTCCTCACGATCGGTCTGTTGTTTTCAACCATATACGACATCCTTCCGTTCGGCGAGAAACCCTGTGCTTAAGTAAGTCTAATACGACATGACCCGACAGATGGAGGCGACCGAGCCCCGCGATACCGTCCCGGAACGCCCCAGCACCCTTCCAAACGTCGACCGTGGGCCGTCTTCAGGGGTCGGGTCGACCGTTCTACCGCCCGCTTCGACCAGGGCGCCCCCGATGCGCCGGCTCGAGGA
>DAHVAA010000077.1 GCA_027314845.1 Thermoplasmata archaeon
GGCCTCCTGGTTCCCGCTTGGAAGGTCACGACGGACGACGGGCGTGAGGTGCTCCATATCGAGCCGGTCCGCGAGGACCGTCACCTCGCCGCCGGCGCGGTGCTGGCTCCCGAGAGCTCGGTCGGACTTCCCGAGCTCCCGCTCCTGGTCGTCCTGACGTGGTACTTCATCGTCCTGGCGTGGTTCGAAGACGAAGCGCTCGTCCCGCTCGAGGGGCCGGAAGCGCCGGTCCCGAGGTCGGGCTAGCGGGGCAGGGCCCTTTTCTTCAGCTCGGCGTAGCACGCCGAGCAGAGATTGTGCAACTGCGGCCAACCCTCCGCCGGCGTGTCCGAGATGCGGGTGATGACGGTCTGACACGCGTCGCAGACGATACGGCCGTCCTTGAGCATCGATCCCCTTCCGCCCGACGCGTGCTCGGCGTTAGGGCGGCCCAGTTCGGTCGGGTACTAAACGGATGCGCGAGGGCTATTCGGGGGCCGGTGACCGAGAGCCGAAAGTAGCCGGGGTATCATGACGTCGTAGCGAGGTCCCCCATCGGCGTGGACCCCGTCGAACTCCTCAAAGTCGACCCGGACCCCTTGGCGGCGAGCTTCGGCCGTAAAGATCCGAGCGCCAAGGTCGAGGGCGAACTCGTCGCGGGTTCCCCCGTCGGCGTATACGTACGTGAGGTGGCGGAGGGCGGACCGGTACTCCTCCGTCCGGATCATGCGGACCGGGTCGCAAGCGAGCCACCGAGACCAGACCTCGGGGCGGAGCTCGCCGGTCTCGAGGTCGAACGGCAGGTCGAAGCGGCCCGGCTCGGCGTCGACGGGGGAGTAGGCCGATGAGTAACCCATGTGTTCGAGCGCGTGCACCTTGGGGTTCCCGGGACCGAAGCCGCTCACGGGACCGGAGAGGAACTCCTTGAGGAGCGCCTCCGGGCCGCCCGCCTTGCGGATGGAGCGGAACGCCCCCGGGAACTCCGGCACGTAGGCGTACTCGAAGTAGGCGTCGCCGGCGTTCGAGCCCAGCGCAGCGATCTCGCCCGGGTGCCTCAGGGCGAGCACGAAGGACCCGTAACCGCCGCTCGAAGTGCCGAGCACCGCCGTAGGACCGGTGCGGTACCGTTCCCGTACCCAGGGGAGGACCTCGGTCATGACGTAGTCCTCGTACCGACCCGTCGCGGTCGAGTTGAGGTACTGACTACCTCCCAGGGTGGTAAGGCAGTCCGGGGCGACCATCACCGCCTCGGCCGACGCACCGGAACGGATCGACCGGTCGAGGCGCCCGACAACCGTGTCCATGAGGTAGCGAGGACGTTGGAAGTGCATCCACCCCGCCCCGGTGTAACCCGAGAGCAAGAGCAGCAGCGGTCGGCCTTCGGTCGACCCGGACGGAGGTATGTAGACCGGGAGCTCCCGTTCGACCGGATCCCCCCAGGGGTTCCCTTCGAGGACGCGGCTCGCGAAGCGGTGGGTCTCGACCCGGCCCTTCAGGGGCAGCGGGAAAACCTTCTCGCTTCGCGCCTCGACAGGTACTCGGATCGGCATCGCCGGACCACCGCCCGGGAGAGGGGTGGGATTCAAGTCGGCGCGGTTCGTCTTGGACCTGTGGGGTCAAGGTCGCAAGGCGGCACCATCCGGTTCCGCGATCGAGAGCTCGGCCGAGCGATCGACCGCGTCGCAAGGAATCGCACGGAAGGGGCCCACGCCCTGGCCGAGACCGGGCTCGACGTCCTCGAGGCGGCGGTCCGCCGTTGGGAGAGGAGGTCACTCGTCGACCTCAGAGCGGCGACCCGAGAGGTCTCCCGGTCATTCCGCACGGTCCAGCCGGCGATGGGGATCTTCGACCGCTGGGCGACTGAGTGGAGAGCGCAGGCCCGTGCCTCACGCCCCCCTTCCGCGGGTCGTCTTCACCGATGGGTGGCCCGATGGAGGAAGCGACTGGCCGTAGAGCCCGCCCGAATTCGAGCCGTGGCTGAACGCTCTATCCGCCCTTCGGCCCGTGTTGTCACGATCAGCCATAGCTCGACGGTGGGGCTGATCCTCTCTTCGTTGCGCGGGCCGAAACGCCCGATTGCGGTGGTCGTTCTCGAGAGCCGGCCCGGCGGCGAGGGGCGGGCGCTCGCCCGGGACCTCGCTCGGTCCGGCCTTGCGGTCGACCTCATCCCGGACCGCGAGGGAGTCCGTGCGGTGGGAGAGGCGGACTTGCTTCTGATCGGGGCAGACACAGTCTACGGGGACGGGAGCGTCCTCCATAAGGTCGGAACCCGTCCCCTTGCCCTCGCGGCCCGGCGAGCGGGGTGCCCGGTGATCGTCGCCGCCGGAACCTCCAAGTTCGTCACCCGGTCGAGACCGAGGGGGCCGGTCCCGGCGCGGTTTGACCGCACGCCGCGGAGCGCGGTCGCTGAATACTGGACCGACATCGGACGGCTCTCGGGAGCGGCGGTCGGGGCGGGCCGTCGGGCGCACGTCCGCTGAGGCTATCTCATTGGCCGGTTGCGATCGTGTCGGCATGGCGTCGTTCGGCTCGGAGGCGGTCGACCGCATGGAACGGTTCGGCCCCGAGGCGTTCTCGGGAAGGCGGCTAAACCGACCCGGTAGCTGGGCAGTGGTATTCCTGGCTACCTGGTGCCCGTTCTGCCGGGAGTTCGCCCCCCAGTTCGCCCACCTCGCCCGAACTTCGGGCCACCTCGCCGTTGGGGACCTGACCGACCTCGGCAACCCGCTCTGGGAGACCTTCGACATCGAGGTCGTGCCGACCGTCCTGGTCTTCCGGGACGGGAAGCTTCTCCGTCGGGTAGACGGTCGACCGATGGAGGGGCTGGGTCCGGCCGACGTCCGAGATATCGAAGCGGCGCTCGACGCTCCGTGACGCGCCCGAGTCAACCTTTTCCTCCCACTCTCGCTCGCGGGGGCGTGAGCGAGCCCCCCGTGCACCACGACGCTAAGCCTGTGGCCCTGATCACCGGAGGTGGCACGGGGATCGGTCGCGCGATCGGGATCGCGCTCGCCGCGGACGGCTTCAACCTCGTCATCGCGAGTCGCTCGGCCGAACACCTGGCGGCGGGGGCTGCTGAACTGAAGGGCCGAGGGGCCCGGGTCCTCGAAGTACCGACGGACGTCCGGGTCCCGGAGCAGGTCGACCGGCTCGTCGAAGCGGTCCGGGAGGAGTATGGCCGGTTGGACGTGCTGGTGAACAATGCGGCCGGGAACTTCCTCGCTCCGGCGGAACGGATCTCGCCGAACGGCTGGCGGGCGGTCGTCGGGATCGTGCTCGACGGGACGTTCTTCTGTTCCCGCAGCGCCTTCCCCCTGCTCCAGCGGTCCCCGTCGCCCTCGATCGTCAACATCGTCGCGTCGTACGCCTGGATGGCCGGACCCGGGACGGCGCACTCAGCGGCGGCGAAGGCCGGCGTCCTCGCGCTCACGCGCACGCTCGCCGTGGAGTGGGCCCGCTTCGGCATCCGCGTGAACGCGGTCGCCCCCGGACCGATCCGGACCGAAGGCACGGACCAGCAGCTGTGGGTCACGGAGGAGGTCGTCGCGGCCGTCACGCGCGGCGTGCCGCTCGGACGATTCGGCACGGTGGAGGAAGTGGCGGAGGCGGTGCGGTTCCTCGCCGGTCCGCGGGCGAGCTACATCACCGGCCAGGTTCTTGCGGTCGATGGTGGACAGTGGCTGGGGAACGGGGTGATGCCGCTCCTCGAGAGCGTCGGCCCGCTCGGCGCGCGCCGTCCGGACTAGCGAGCCCGCGACGACGACTCGACACTCCGCCGCTCGGAACCGGGCGGGTCGCGGCGACGACGCATCGGTCGAGGTGGGGGCGCCGGGTTCGCGTCCGCGGCGGACCGCACGACCGCGGTCGTCGCGGACGCGGAGACGTCGCTCGGTACGCGAACACTCACGTTCATCATCACGACGGGAGTGGTTCCGGATGGGACCTCGAAGCCGTGAGGGGTGTGCGGAGGGATGAAGAACGAGTCTCCGCCCCGTACCAGACGGCGTTCGTCCTCGAGCAGGAAGTACCCCTCGCCCGAAAGGAGCACTCCGAGCTCGCTGAACTCGTGGGTGTGGAGGTCGAACTTCGAACCCGGATCGAGACGGTAGAGGATGATCGTGGTTCCGTTCCCCTCGACCATCCGGCGCATCTGCGCGCCGCTCACCGCGGGTTCCCAGCTGGGGGGCGGTTCTTCTCGAAGTGGGTGGGGCGGGACGACCACGTCCACGAAGTACGGAGTGCGCGCTAAGAGTCCGACGTTCGAATCGTCGTTACGACCCTGTCGCCCCCCGGGACACTATAAACCGTGGGGCGCTGCGAACGCCATGACGTCCCCTCGATCGAGCGCCCGACCCGCACGACTTACGGTCGTGCTGGCCCAGTGGTGTCCGCACTGCGTACCCCTCTCCACGAAGCACGCGCGGAACCTCGCGCGTCAGCTGCGGGTCCCCCTGAGGATCCTTGATATCGACCGGAAGGACGAGGTCCGCACGGCCGACGGACTGGTCCGACGATTCGGCGACGCCGCGCCGGACTACCTCATCCCCCAGGTCTTCCTCGAATGGACCGACGGAGCCGTCCAGCACCTGCTGACCGGCTTCTCCGAGCAGGTCGCCCGAACCGATCGGGCCTGGAAGGACCTTTTCGGCAGTGAATGGCTCGCCGGCGTGCTCAAGGAGTCGCGGCCGTGAGCGCCGCGCCCCGGGCGATCCCCCGCGCCCTCGCCAAGGCCCTGGCGCCCACGGGCGCCACCTGCTACCGGCACTGTAGCGAGCCCGTTCGGCCCCACCACCTCGCGGGCGCGCTACCGGGTCTCGCTCAGGTCTTCGCCTGCCCGTCGGGCGTCGTCTCCGTCACCTCGTACGTGGAGTGGTCCCGACGCGACCCGAGCGCGGCCTTCCAACGATACCTCACGCGGCATGCCGTCCCTTCGTCGCGGGTCCGGCGCCACGACCTTCGGCTCGCGACCCGGCACGGGCCCGAGCTCGGCCGGATCGCGGAACGGAGGCTTCGCCGCCCTGGCACTCCGCCCCTCCGGGTCGTGTACTGGAGGGTGTATCCGTTTCGTGATGGTACCGGGATCGAGCATCGGCTCTTCGTCTGCCGGCGCCGCGGACATCCGGGGCCCGTCTTCTACACCGCACCGTCGACCGAAGGCGACCGACTGTGCCCGGTGTGTGTCGCTCGGCGGAGAACGGTCGGCCAGGCACGGAAATCCCGCTGACGGGGCTCAGGTCACCGGGACGTTCCTCTCCAAGAGGAAGGTGACCAGGAGTCCGACGTAGAGCGCCGGCGCGGTCAGATGGGGCACGTGGCCCGCGTCGGGAAGTTCCTTCCGAACTACGTTCCGCAGTTGGTGCTCCAGCCCCAATGCGATCCGATGGAAGACCGGAGGGCTGAGCTCCCCCGCGGTGAGCAGAACGGGGAGCAAGAGCTCCTGCAGCTCGGACGGGTCCGGGCGTACGGAATCCGGGTCGGCCATCTCCTCGCTCCAACGCTCGGCGTTCCTCACGAACGTTTGGCGAGTTGTCTCCGAAAGTCGGTCCCACGCCCCGGGGCGTTGCGAGAAGGAGTCCACGGTCCCACGGGCCGCTCCCTCCGGGTCCCCGGCCCCCACGCGAGCTCGCAGCCGCTCGATCTCGGCGAAGAGGCGAGATGCGTCCCCCGCGGAAACCGGATCGTTCTCGAGTAGACCCAAGAACGGAGGCTCGTGGACCGCGAGGCTGCGGACCATCTCGGGTCGGTCGTGCGCGAGCCGGAGCGCAACGGCCGCGCCGTACGAATGAGCCACCACGTGCACGGGATGGACGTCGAGCGTCTCGAGGAGCGCGGCCAAGTCCGAGGCGTCTTCTCGCACGGGATGCCGGCGCGTCGGTCCGGTGCTCGACCCGTGTCCCCGTCGGTCGTAGCATATCACCTCGAGCGCCTGACCGAGCGGCTCGACCACACGGTCCCAGGAGTGATGGTCGACCCACGACCCGTGCACGAGGACCACCGGCTCGCCGCCGGTCCCGTGGTGGTCGTAGTAGAGCCGCACGTCGCCGAACTCAACCGTAGGCATTCCCCGAGCTCCGTGGGCCGCCGCCGCATGGGCGGGAAGGCGTCGCGTCCAGCTCGACGGGGAAGATAGCTTCGGGGGACACGGCGCGTCGGGCCGGCCGGAAGGCTAAGTAGGCCCCCTCGGCTCCACCTCGGTACCCGAGGTGGCTCGTCCGGCCGGAGTGGGACCCTGAGCGCGATCTTCCAGCGACCGCTGTTCATGATGGGTGCTGCCTACGACTTCGCTTTTCGCCCGGTCCTGGGCGAGGGCGAGCCCGGCATGGGAGGGCCCTGCGACGATCGGCCTCACCCGGTCGAGCTGTGTTCCGCGGCGTCGGAGCCGGGGTCCGCGGTCGTGTCCTTCCGGAGCTTCTCCTTGTGTCCGGATCACGAGGCCCAGCTGCGACAATGCGACCTACGGTTCATCGCGAAGGGGCACGCACCTCGGTTCCGCAACGCCGGGCGCGCCGGACCGACGCGGGCCGCCGACGGAAGATAAACCCCTCCGACGGTTCGGAGCCTCGATGTCGATCGCGGTGCCTTTCGCCCCTCGGCTCCGGTCGAACCAGGGCGTGGAGATCCCGGCGCTCGGACTTGGGGTCTTCCAGTCGTCGCCCGGCCCAACGACCCGTCAGGCGGTCACCTGGGCGCTCGAGGCGGGGTACCGCCACATCGATACGGCCGCGATGTACGAGAACGAGGCCGACGTCGGAGAGGCGGTCCGCGCGAGCGGCCTTCCCCGCGAAGAGGTCTTCGTCACCACCAAGCTCTGGCATACCGAGCACGGCTACGACCGGGCTCTCAAGGCCGCCGCGGCGAGCCTCGCGCGACTGGGCCTTCCGTTCGTGGACCTCTACTTGATCCACTGGCCGACCGCATCCTCCCCCCGGGACCGACTCGACTCTTGGAAGGCGCTCGAGCGGCTCCAGAAGGAGGGGAAGGCCCGCGCCATCGGGGTCTGCAACTACACGGTCCGCCACTTGGAGGAGCTCCGGGCCGAGGCGTCGGTGGACCCGGCGGTCGATCAGGTCGAATGCCACCCGTTCGTCTACGACCCCGAGCTCGCCGGCTATCTCCGGGGTCGCGGGATCCTCCTTGAAGCCTGGGCCCCGCTCACGCGCGGCCGGCATTTCGGCGACCCGACGGTCTCGGCGATCGCGAGCGCCCACGGGCGTACCCCGGCCCAGGTACACCTGCGGTGGGGGCTCGAGCACGGTTTCCTCGAGCTCCCGAAATCGGTCCATCGTGAGCGG
>DAHVAA010000078.1 GCA_027314845.1 Thermoplasmata archaeon
TCGATGTCGCCTACCACCGGCTGCCGGGCGACTACTGGCTCGAGTGGCCCGCGCGGCTCCGGGCGGTCCGTCCCCGGGACGTGCGGACCGCCGCCACGCTCGCCCTCGACGCCCGCCGGGCGGTCACGGTCCTTGCCGGTCCGCTCGGGTGAACCCGGCGGTCCGGCCGAGGCACGGTCCGGGATCGGTCGTACCGCGCACTCGCTCGGGATGCGTGTAGAGATTGAGCCGCTCCTCCCGCACGAACGCCGCGAGCGTGATCCCCCATCGGTCGGCGGCGGAGACGGCGAGGGAGGAGGGCGCGGAGACCGCCGCGACGATCGGGATCCCGGCGGCGTTGGCCTTCTGGACGATCTCGAAGCTCACGCGACCGCTCACCTGGAGGATCGCGCGCGTGTCGGGCAGTCGCCCCCGAAGGAAGCGGGCGCCCACCACCTTGTCCACGGCGTTGTGGCGGCCGACGTCCTCGGCGACCTCGAGGAGCGCGCCGTCGGCATCGAACAGCCCGGCGGCGTGGAGACCCCCCGTCCGGTCGAACAACGGCTGCGCCGTCCCGAGCCGCTTCGGCAGCGCGAGCAGAAGGGCGGCGTCGACCTCGAGGTCGCTCACGACCGGTCCCCCCCGCTCGGCGTAGAGCCCCTTGACGAGCGAGCGGCCGCAGACCCCACAGCTCGAGTTGGTGAAGAACTGACGACGGAGCTCGGGAGCGACCGCGATCGGCCGGCGGGTGTGGACCTCGACGACGTTGCCGCTGGTGTCGAGGTTCGGCACGATCCGTTCGATGTCGGCGCGGTCGGTGAGGATCCCTTCGGTGAACAGAAAGCCCGCGGCGAGACTCGCGTCGTCGGTCGGGGTCCGCATCGTGACGCTCACGGTCTCGGAGCGACCTCCGTGGACGAGCCGGATCTCGAGCGGCTCCTCGGTCGCGACGAGGTCCGCGACCGGGAACGCGAGCGTGCCCCCCGTCGCGAGCGCGACCTTGAGGCTCTCGACCTGAGCCACCGCGAGTCGATCCGGCGCGGCCATCTACGGACCCGCGCGGCGGCCGATCCCGCGGAGGAGACCGAGGACCATCCGCACCCCGCGGTTCACCTCGGGATCCCGGACCGCCGTCGCGATCTCGAGGAGGCCCATCGGCGGGGCCCCCTCGGCGCGGTGGGCCTCTTCGAGAGCGGCCGGGAGCCCGCCCGTGAGCGCCGCGAGCGTCGTGGGATCGAGCCGCTCGAACGTGCGGACCAGCACTTCGAGGTTCTGAACGGCCCGTCGGATCGAGACGGGGTCGAGGCGGTCGGTGAGGACCGCGACCAGGCGGTCCTCGGACCGCAGGACGTCGGCGGAGAAGCGCAGCACGCCGCGCTCCTCGAGGAGGCGCACGAGCTCGAGAAGGTCCCGGATCGAGGCCGCCGAGGCGTCGAGCTCCGGCCCAAGGGTCTCGGCGAGCGCGGCGGGGCCCCCCGGGGACGAGGGCGTCGGGCGGGATCGGATCGGCCGCGCCATGAGGCGCTTCAGCCCCCCGGGGGCCGGTAGTCCGGTCGGGCCCACTTGTCCTCGACGCGCACTCCGGCCTGAGGAAGACGGGCCTTCCCCCGCGGGTTCGCGGCGGGGACCGGCGACTCGAGCGGGCCGGGGGTCTCGAGACGCTCCATCCGAACGCGGGTACCCTTGTAGTCCGGTGTGTGGGTCGGACGGTCCCGCACGTCCCGAGTCAATCGGTTGACCGCGCCTTCGCCCCGATCGTGCAGGGTGAGGAAGAGCGTCCGGTCCCGGACGCGGTCGGTCACGTGGACTCGCGCCCGGACCGACCCGGCGTCCGAAGTGAGCCGGACCCAGTCTCCCTCGGAGAGGCCCCGCTCCGCGGCGAGATCGGGCGAGACCTCGACGAACGTACCGGGGACCTTCTCACGGAGGCCGGCCCCCTCGTACGTGAGGTTCCCCCAGTGGAAATGCTCGAGGAGCCGCCCGTTGTCGAGCGAGAGGTCGTAGGCCGGGTCGGTCGGCGTGGGCTCGACGAAGTCGACCGGGTGGAACCGGGCCTTTCCGTCCGGGAAGTGGAACCGTTCCTGATGCAGGACCGGGGTATCGATCCCGTCCGCCCGGATCGGCCAGAGCAGGCTCGAAAACCCTTCGAGCCGATCGAAGCTCGCGCCGGCGAAGATCGGGGTCACCCGGGCGACCTCGTCCAGGACCTCCTTCGGTTCGGTCCCGGGCCAGTTCGCCCCGAGCCGCTGCGCGAGGGCCGTCACGATCTCGCCGTCGGTCCGGGCCTGGCCCGGGGGCGGGAACGCCCGGTAGAGGCGTTGGAGCCGGCGTTCGGTGTTGACGAACGTCCCCTCCTTCTCGAGCGAGGCGGCGACCGGAAGGACGTAGTCCGCGAACTCCGCGGTACGGGTCAGGAACAGGTCCTGGACGACCAGGAGCTCGAGGCGCTCCAACGCCTTCGCGACCTTCGCCTCGTCCGCATCGGCGAGCAGCTTGTCCTCCCCGAGGATGTACAGGGCCCGCAGGCGGCCGTCGAGGATCGCGTCGATGAACTCGGTGCTCGTGAGGCCGTTCGTCTTCGGGAGGGGGGTCCCCCACTCCTGCTCGACCCGGGCCCGGGCCTCGGGATCGTCGATCTTCTGGTACCCCGGAAGGAAGCCGGGGAGGCACCCGAAGTCGCTGACCCCCTGGACGTTGCAGTGGCCCCGCAAGGGGTACCCGCCCGTGCCCGGCCGACCGAAGTTGCCGGTGACGAGGAGGAGGTTGCAGATCGCGGTCGACGTATCGCTCCCGTTCTGGTGCTGGGTGACCCCCATCGCCCAGAGGATGCAGGCCGATCCCGCCGCGTGGAACATCTCGGCCATCCGGACGATGTCGGACCTCGGGAGGCCCGTCACCTCCTCCGCGTAGTCGAGGGTATAGCGGGCGAGCCGGTCGCGGAACTCGGCGAAGCCGCTCGTCCGCTCGGCGATGAACTCGCGCGCCTCCCAGCCCTGGTCGATGATGTACTTCGCGACGGCATTGAGCAGCACGAGGTCCGTGCCCGAGCGAGGGGCGTGGAAGAGGTCGGCCCGTTGCGCGAGCTCGTGGCGGCGGGGGTCGACCACGAGCAGCTTCGATCCCCGGAGCTTCTGGGACCGCTTGATCCGTCCGGCGAGGACCGGGTGGGCCTCCGCCGCGTTCGATCCGATCGTCATCACGAGGTCGGACTGCTCGATATCGACGAACGTGCCGGGGTCGGCGCCGACGCCCACGGTCCGGAAAAGGCCGGTCGTGGCGGGCGCCTGGCAGTAGCGGGCGCAATTGTCGATGTTGTTCGTGCCGAGGACCTGCCGCGCCAACTTCTGCGTGAGGTAGCCTTCCTCGTTGGTGCCCGTGCAGGTCGCGATGACCCCGATCGAATCCGGTCCGTAGCGGTCCCGGATCTCCTGCATCCGCCGGGCGACGTCGTCGAGCGCCTCGTCCCAGCTGACCCCGACGAACCGGTCGCCGGCGCGGGCGAGGGGCTCGGTGAGACGGTTCGGACTGTTCACAAAATCGTAGCCGAACTTCCCCTTCACGCAGGTCGCGATCCCGTTCGCGGGCGACTCGGCCTTCGGGAGGACCTTCAGGATCTCGCGGCCCCGGGTCCATACCTCGAACGAACAGCCCACTCCGCAAAACGTGCAGACCGTCTTCGTGCGGCGGATCGAGCCCTGCCGGGTCGCCGCCTCGAGCTCGCTCGTGAGCCACAGGGGCTCCAGGTCCGGGGAGGCCTGCTTCGTCCACTGCACGAGCTTGTCCCGGGTCGCCGGGGCCAGGTTCGAGAAGTGGGCCGCCCTCCCCCGCATCGACTTCTCCATCATCGCGTCGACCGGGCAGACGGTCGCACAGGTCCCGCAGGAGACGCACGAGGATCGATCGATGGGAGCCCCGTCGTCCCACACGACCCGGGGCGGCGAGAGGCTCCAGTCGATGTGAATGACCTCGTTCACCACCACATCCTGGCAGGCCTCGACGCACCGGCCGCAGAGGATGCACTGGCTCGGGTTGTAGGCGTAGAACGGGCTCGAGTCGTCGATCGCGTACGGCTTCGGTCGGTAGTGCTGCTCCGGGATCCCGAGGCGCACCGCGGTGTTGTGGAGCTCGCAGTCGCCGTTGTTGCGGTCGCAGAGCGTGCAGGCGAACTCGTGGTTCTCGAGGATCCGGTCCAGGGAGCGCCGCTGCGCGGCGACGATCATCGGACTCGAGGCATCGAGCTCGAGTCCCTCCGAGACCGTCGCCGCACACGCCCGCACGACCTGACCGTCGGCGACCACGAGGCAGGCATCGCACGTCCGGAGCGGCCCGAGCTTGGGGTGGTAGCAGAGGCTGGGGGGCGCCCGTCCCTGCGCGCGCAAGAAGTCGAGAAGGCGGGTATCGGGAGCGACCTCGTGCGGCTGCCCATCGAGGACAACGCGAACCATACGACCCACGGGCGAATCGCCCCTGGCGACACCGCAGCACGTGGCGGTATTTAGGAATCGGCGGGGCGCCGTCGGGCGATCCGTTCCCCCCGGCAGAGACGCGGGCGCGAGCGCGACCGGAACGGGTCCGCGGCTACTCCCGAATCCCGGCGAGGTCGGCCGGAGTGTCGAGGTCGGTGAACGAGCGTTCCGGAACCGTTCCCGGTCCCCAGAGCTCCGCCGCTCCCGTGCGCCGCAGCTCCTCCACCAGACCGCGCAACCCGGCCCCGTGCCGTAGCCCCTCTTCCACCACCGCGCCCTCGCGACCGGAATAGATGGCGTGGAGGACCTGCCAGTGGCCGGAACGATCGACCGGCACGAGCGCGGGTCCGCGGTAGCGGGCGCGCATCGCGAGGAGAGCGTCCCGATCGAGGAACGGCATGTCGGCCCCGAAGAGGAAGAACGGAAGATCGGTGTCCGCGAGCGCGGTCGCGAGCCCCCCGAGCGGCCCGCGGTCGAACGGATCTTGAACGACGCGCACCCCCGGGAGCTCCAGGGGAAGCACGCTGACCACGGTCACCGCGAGATCGAGGGATCGAAGCAGGCGCACCTCGCGCCCGACGACGGACTCCCCCTCGACGGAACGCAGGAACTTCCCCGGTAACCGGGTCGCCCGTCCGGCCAGGAGGTAGGCACGGTCGACCGGCCGGTCCGCGTCCCCCACGTCACTCCTCCCGCTCTACGCGGCGGACGTGGTTCGCCGCGAGCAGATGCGCCACAAACCTCCACGGGCCGCGGACGGTTCGGGACCGACCATCGACCTTCAGGCGGCTCGAACCCGCCCGTCGGGGGGCCGCGCGCAGGATCTGATCGACGACGGCCGAGGTCTCCGCGGGCGCGCGCATGCGGAGACGGAGCCCCCCGAACGAGCGCCGGGAGTATCCTTCGACCAGCACCACATCGACCGGGAGCGCCGCGACGAGCTCCTCGGTCCGGGCCCGGAACGTAACGAACGAGCGGTCCGACGCGAAGAGGACGACGGACGCGCCCGCCTTCGCGAATCGCGCCGAGTCCTTGCCCCGGAGGTCGGGCGAGTGATGGGAATGCTTCACCACGCCGACCGCGAGGCCGCGACCCGCGAGGCGGCGGACGGCGCGCTCGATGACGAGCGACTTCCCCGAGCCGCTCGCGCCCACGACCTGGATGATCACGGGGTCCGTCACTTTCGACTTTCGACCTCGAGGCGCCGGACCGCATCAGCCCTCGGGTACCGCGTCGGCGCGCGCCCCGCCGAGGGCGCGACCCTCCGACCCGCGCGCGGACGTTTCCCGGTCGGCAAGGAGCCCGAACCGCGAAGTACGGATCTTCGAGGGATGCCTGCGCACCCATACGCACATATACGTCTACTCATTCCTCGCCTCCATGCGAACACGTCAGCGTGCCGAGGCCCCGGTGAGCGGAATGCTGCGGAAGAACATCACCATCACCCCGGAGGAGGCCCATTTCCTCGAGCGGCACCCCGAGATCAACCAGAGCGCCCTCTTCCGGCAGATCGTCGAGAGCCTCATGCTCGCCGAGCGCACTCCGGGCGTCGCGTCCACGCAGCCGGTCCGGCTCGGAAAGGCGGTCTATCGGTCCGGCGCGATCATGTTCCAGAAGGGCGAGCGGCGCGACTGAACGGACCCCGCTCCACCGCACCCAGCGCCCGGGCCGGCGCCTCGGTTTCCCGCAGGCGCGTCGCCCATCCCTTGAGCGCGGCGTGGTCGGCATCCTGAGCTCGGGCGAACAGGAACCCTTCGGCCTCGTGGCTGGAAGCCAGCACCGCGCGGGCGCGGTCGGTCGTCAACTCGGCCAGCGCGTGCCGCGCGACGATGTGAGCGAACGCCCAACGTCGTCGTAGGACGAGCTCCGTAAAGTGGGGCGCGTAATGCCCCCCACCGATCCCGATCGCGACCCGGTCGCCCGGGTCGGGGGTCAGTTGGGGGATCGAATCGGCCAGCGCCGAGACCGATGCGTCGGAAGGACCCGGTGCGGTCCCGAAACCGATCTCGACAAAGAAGGCCGGCAGGCCGAGCTCGGGACCATGGTGGGTCGCCTCGTAGGTCGGCGCGAGCCCGGAGGCGCTCGCCCGCTCGGCCAGCGCTCGGAGCGCGGCGGCCATCCGACGCGCATCCGTCGGGACCCACGTGTACGGACGCCCGCCGAACTCCGCCCGCGGACCCGGGTTCCCGAGCGGATGGACGGTGAGGCAGGCCACGTTCTGCTCACTGCGGTGGATCGACGGAAACACGAGCGTCGGGCGACGTTCCCGGACCGCGGGTGGCAGCCGTCGGTCGAGGTGCTCGTCGTGGATGTGCCGGACCGCGCGCCGCACGAGCAGGACGTCGGGCGCCAGCTGACGGACTGCCGCGCCGTCGAGATGGTCCCCGGTGGCCGGTGGGGTCCCCCATCGGTCCGCGACCCGGGTGGCGACCGGATCGGATTCGGAGACCACGACCACCATCATCGACGGAGTTCGGTGCCGGCCGGCGGAACCCGGGCCCACCGTTGCCCGGCGACCTCCGACCGTCGGTGAGAGGGACGGCCCTAGATGAAGACCGCGCGGCCCCCGGGACCCCGCGCGGCGGGCATCGGGAGCGGGGTGGCCGGCCCACCCCTCCTCAAGTAGCCCGCGTCCTTCGTGCGGGCCATGCCCACGGAAGTGCCTACGGGGTATTCCCTGCCCTGGACCTCGCCGGCCTACGGCCCGCCGCCGTTCGAGATGACGGACTGTCGTCAGGTATTGG
>DAHVAA010000079.1 GCA_027314845.1 Thermoplasmata archaeon
CGCCTCGCGCGGGGTCAGCCGGGCGCGGTGGATCGGACGGTGCGCGGTCATCCGGGCGGTGCCGCCGTCCCCGCGGGACGGGAGCGTCGGACCGTGAACGGTCCGACCACATAGTAGCTCGCCACGCCAATGAGGAACGCGCACGCCGCGGCCTCGGCGAACAGATAGAGCGGGCTTCCCGGTGGCGGGCGGAACTGGAGCGGGACGAGGCAAAGCGCTGCCGCCGCGGCGGTGAGCGCCATCGGGATTCGCAGCGGACTCGTCCGCCGCAGCTTGGGGTACGGGATCGGTACCACCATCATGACCGCGAGGGCGGCCGTCCCGACGAGGAGGCCGATCGGAGCGACCCCCTCGAACGCGGGAGTGTCGTGGAAGAGGAGGGCGACCACGACCGCGAGCGCGCTCTGCGGCGTCGGGACCCCGAGGAAGAACGGGTGCTGGAACGCGTGCGTCGTGAAGTAGGTGAGCCGCGCGATCGCGGCCGCGAAGTACAGCGCCCCGACGCCGAGGGCCACGACGGCCCAGGGTTGCCACAGGTTGAGGTCCCCGGTGTGCACCGCGATCATGACCGCCGGAGCCAGACCGAAGGTGACCGCGTCGGCGACCGAGTCGGCCACCCGTCCGAAACGGCTGGGTCCCGCGGCGCTGCGCCGCGAGAGGATCCCGTCGAGCCCATCGAAGCCGATCGCGATGGCGATCAGGAGCATCGCCCAGAGCTTGTTGCCGGCGAGCGTGTAGAGGACCGCTCCGACCCCCAGGAGCCCGTTCGCGAGCGTGGCGAGGTTGGCGTAGACCCGATACCGATCGGTCACGGCCGCTCCCGGGCGATCGTCGTCCGTCCGGCGTGCACCGTGGCTCCGATACGGACGGCCGCCTCGACCCGCTCGGCCGGGAGAACGACGTCGACCCGGGAGCCCAGGACGATCATCCCGAGCCGATCGCCCTTCGCGCGGCGGTCCCCCGACCGTACGAACGGAACGAGTCGGCGGGCCAGGAGTCCCGTCATCTGGATGACCTCGACCGGTCCGAGGTCGGTCGCGAGACGATAGGAGCGCTGGACGTTGTGGTCCGCGTCGGACCGGTACGCGGGCCGATGACCCTTACCCGAGGCCGACACTTCGAGCACGGTCGCGTTGAGCGGGAACCGGTTGACGTGGACGTTCGTGACGTTCATGAAGACCGAGATGCGCAGACGGTCGCCCTCGACCTCGACGGCGCGGACCAGCCCGTCGGCCGCCGCAACGATCCCCGCTCCGGGCGTGCGCGCGGGGTCCCGGAAGAAGACCGCGAAAAAGACGAGCAGACCTCCGAGCCCGACCGCGAGAGCGAGCGGCGCCCAGTCCGGGGACCAGAGGCCCGAAACTCCAAGAAGGGCGGCCACGGCCACACCCGCCGCGACCGGACCGAGAAAGCGGCCCGCGCCCGGGGCGAACACGCGTCTAACCGGTGAGGACGATCTCGATGTTGACGCCGTCCGGGACCTGGATCCGCATCACCTGGCGGAGCGCCCGTTCGTCGGCGTCGATGTCGATCAGCCGTTTGTGGATCCGCATCTCCCAGTGGTCGATCGTGCTGGTGCCGCCGCCGTCGGGTCCTTTGCGGACCGGCACTTTGAGCTTCTTCGTCGGGAGCGGGATCGGGCCGGCGATCGCGACCCCGGTCTTCGAGGAGATGTCGCGGATCTGCTTGCAGATCGAGTCGACCTTGTGCGAGTCGGTCCCCGTCAGGGAGATCCGGGCCTTCTGAACCATCGATAGTCCCTCCCCTTGGTCGAACCCGGTCCCTTCTCGGCGGGCCTACTCGCGCTTCTTGACCTCGACGACGACACCCGCCGCGACGGTCTGACCCATGTCCCGGACGGCGAACCGCCCGAGCTGGGGGAACTCTTTGTACTTCTCGATGACGAGCGGCCGCTTCGGTGTGATCTTCACGACCGCCGCGTCTCCCGTCTTCAGCGTCTGGGGGTTCTCCTCGGCGACCTGGCCCGTCTTCGGGTCGAGGCGCTTCAACAGCTCCGTGAACTCACAGGCGACCTGGGCGGTGTGGCAGTGGAAGACCGGGGTGTACCCGATCGTGATCACGCTCGGGTGGTTGAGCACCTGGATGTTCGCGGTGAAGCTCTCGACGACGGTCGGGGGGTTGGATACCGGACCGGCGACGTCGCCGCGCCGGATGTCGTTCTTGTCGATCCCGCGGACGTTGAACCCGATGTTGTCGCCCGGGATCGCCTCCTGAACGGCCTCGTGGTGCATCTCGATCGACTTCACTTCGCCGGACTTGCCGCTCGGAAGGAAGATGATCTTGTCGCCGATCTTGACCTTCCCGGTCTCGACCCGTCCCACGGGGACGGTGCCGATGCCGGTGATCGTGTAGACGTCCTGCACCGGGAGGCGGAGCGGCTTGTCGGTCGGCTTCTCCGGGACCTTCAGGTTGTCGAGCGCCTGGAGCAGGTTCGGACCCTTGTACCAGGTCATGTTCGGGCTGGCCTTGTTGATGTTGTCGTCCTTGAAGGCGGAGATCGGGACGAAAACGACCTGCTCTGCGACCTTGAACCCGACGTTCTTCAGGAGCTTCGTCAGCTCCTCCTTGACCTCGTTGTACTTGGCCTCGGAGTAGTTGACCTCCTGCCGGTCCATCTTGTTGATCGCGCAGATGAGTTGGCTAACCCCGAGCGTCCGGGACAGGAAGATGTGCTCCCGGGTCTGCTCCTGGACGCCTTCCGCGGCCGAGCAGACCAGCACCGCCGCATCGGCCTGGCTCGTCCCCGTGATCATGTTCTTGACGAAGTCCCGGTGGCCCGGCGCGTCGATGATGGTGAAGTAATACTTCTGGGTGTCAAAGCGGCGGTGCGCGATGTCGATCGTGACCCCGCGCTCCCGCTCCTCCTTGAGGTCGTCCATGACCCAGGCGAACTCAAAGGTCGCCTTCCCCTTCGCCTCGGCCTCGGCCCGGAACTTGTCGATCTCCTCTTGGCGGATGTACCCGGTATCGAGGAGGAGGCGGCCGACGGTGGTCGACTTGCCGTGGTCTACGTGGCCGATGAAGACGATATTGAGGTGGGGCTTCTGCGCCATGTGCCTTGGACTCCGGGCGCGGCCAAAAGGTGCCCCTATATAGGCGTTGTCTCGATGACTCCTCGAGAGCTCAGGAAATCCGCGCCCCCGAAGGAGCTTCGGGCATGAACTTTCGCCGCCGGCGCCCGACCACCGGGCCGGGGCGCCCGGGTCCGCCGGTGCCGAGCCTCGCCTGGCCCCCTCCTTTGCCGGGGCGTACCGAGTGGGCGTGGCTGCTCCGGCTCCCCTGGAGACGCCGGCGGGTACGTCGGGTCCTGGCGCTCCTCGATGGTCGGGTCGGCACCGGGAGTCTCCTCTTGGACATCGGTGGTGGCACCGGAGTCGGCACCGAAGAGGCCACGCGTCGCGCCGCGCAGGGGACCTATCGCCGCCGCATCGTCCTCGATCCTCAACGGGGGATGCTCGTCCGGTTCCCCGAACGCACGTCGCGGGCGGAGGGGCTTGAGGCGGTGGTAGCGGATGGGATTCGGCTCCCCATCTCGGACCGTTCGGTCGACGTCGTCCTCTCCCTCGGGGTCCTCTGCTGCATGACCGACGATGCGATCCCCGGCGCGGTCGAGGAGATCTACCGCGTGTTGCGCCCGGGGGGCCTCGCCGTGGTCACGGTTCCGCGCCCTCGCGGGGACGCCGACGAGCCGCTCTTTCTGGCCCACGGCTTCGTTCGGCTCGCAAAGCTAAGGCCGGGGCGGACCCTCTACGCCCGACCCAAGGCCTACTAGTCCGACCTCGGGAGGGCCGGACTACCCGGCCGGCATCAGCGTGTGCTCGTTCCCGTCCGGGTCGCGAACGACGGCGTAGGTCCCCCAGGATTCCGTGGTGGGTTCCGTGGAGAACTCGACCCCGCGCGCCTTCAGCCGCGCACAGGCGGTGGAAAAATCCTTCCCGGGCAGCGTCAGGAGGATCCCCGAGTTCCCCGGCTCGAGCGGCTGCTTCGGGTCGTAGTCGGACGGTCGGCAGAGGTGAAGTTTCCCGCCCTCACCTTTTCGACCCACCGTGATCCAGTGGTCCATCCGGTCGAGGACCTCGAGTCCCAGTTTCTCGGTGTACCACTCGACCGACCGCGTAGGGTCGGACACAAGGACGGCGGCGCTCGCAACGGTGGGTTTCTCGGCGGGAGCTGCTCTCGACGACTTCGGGGCCATAACAGTGCCTCAGAAGGGGGACCCCCCAGAAGCCGATACGTTCCGCGGGAAGGGGA
Source organism: Thermoplasmata archaeon (assembly GCA_027314845.1). Next base: position 4,273 of record DAHVAA010000079.1, read on the forward strand.
GCCGAAACGGACAAGCGAGGGGCGTTCCGCGCGAAATCGATTTAGGGGGCAGCCTTGTCGGACGACCGGCGTAGAGCGACCCAATGAGCTCCCCCGTTCCGCTCCCTCCGGTGCCCGTGGCTGCCAGCCGGGCGTCCGTCGTGCGGCTGATGGTGCCGACCGATGCGAACTTCACGGGGAACGTCTTTGGAGGTCAGATCCTGAGCGAGGTGGACCGGGTCGCCTACATCACCGCGACGCGCCACGCGCATGCGAACTGTGTCACGGCGTCGTTCGACCGGGTCGACTTCATCCAGCCGGTCCATGTAGGGGAGGTGGTCGACTTCGATGCGCAGCTCACGTACGTCGGCCACTCCTCGATGGAGGTCTGGGTGACCGTCCGCGCGGAGGCGCTCGCGGGCGGTGCGCCGCGAGTGGTCGGAGAGGCGTTCGTGACGATGGTCGCCGTCGACCCGAGCGGACGACCGGTCCCGGTGCCGCCGCTCTCCCTCTCCTCCGAGGAGGAACGGCAGCGGTTCGCCGAGGGACAGCGCCGTATGGTCGAGCGCCGAAGGACTCGGCGACGGCGAGAGCCGTAGGGAGGAGGTTCACGATGCTTTGCGAAATGTGCGGCAAGGAGACCGAGCTGACGTCGCGGGTGCGGCTCGAAGGGACGGTGCTGCGGCTGTGCGAGGACTGCTCGCGGTTCGGGGAGCGACTGGACCCGCCTCCGGTCCCCGCGCCAGCTCCCGGTGCGTCGAGCCGTCCCCGCCCCGTGGCGCCGCCCTCTCGACCGCCGCCCGCGGCCCGCCGCCTCGAGGAACGCGACCTGTATCGCGAGATCGGCGAGCTCGAGCTCGCCCCCGATTGGGGGCGGCGGGTGCGTCAGGCGCGCGAGGCCCGCACTTGGACTCCGGAGGAGCTCGGGAAGCGCCTCAACGAGAAGAAGTCGGTCGTCCTCAAGATCGAATCCGGGGGCTTCCACCCGCCCGACGACCTCGTCCGGAAGCTCGAACGACTGCTGCAGGTTCGATTGCGCGCGGACCCGAGCACGGCCGCGAAGGCCTAGCCGGTCGTTCATTCCCTTTCGTGAGGAGCGCGGGGATCCCTGCGGCCGGCGGCACGCCGCGCACGCGCCCCGGCGCGACGGTGGGGGGACGGACCCGAGGGAGGTCCGACCGGACGGTCGAGCTCGAAGCGGCTCGAGAGCTCGGCCCTCGCAAAGCCGTCCATCGGTGCGCCCTCCCGGTACCGGCGAAGGTCGGTGGAGTACTCCGCTACGACGAGATGGCCCCACGCCACCGCCAGTAGTCCCGCGATGCCGAGGGTCACCACCGCCAGCAGCCCGACCCACGCGACCGGCACGAGCAGGGCCGCCAGGACCAGCAGGAAGGTCGTGACCGTGAGCGCCGCGAGGCCGCGCTGAACGGTGCGGTGGGCGCGGCGGTCGCGATGGGAGTACGCCATCGGCCGGGCGCCCCGAGGGCGGTACGCTAGCGCAGGCGACGGGCCGGGGGCCGGGGTCGTAGCAGGAGCTCGAGGATCGCCTTCTGAGCGTGGAGCCGGTTCTCGGCCTGATCCCACGCGGCCGACCTCGGGCCGTCCAGGACCGAGTCGGTGATCTCCTGCCCACGGTGGGCCGGGAGGTCGTGGAGGACGAACGCCGTCGACCGAGTGAGCGCGAGCAGTGCGTCGTTGACCTGGAAGTCCGCGAACGCCGCCTCGCGCGCCGCCGCCTCGGCCTCGTCGCCCATCGACACCCAGACGTCGGTATAGAGCGCGTCGGCGTCGCGCGCGGCGTCCCTCGGATCCCGAGTGATCGCGAGCTTCGCCCCGGACCGACGGGCCAGCGCGTGCGCGGCGTCGAGCACGTCGGGGCGAGGGTCGTAGCCGACCGGGACCGCGGCCGTCAGGTCGAGCCCGACCGCCGCAGCCCCGAGAAGCAACGAGTGCAACACGTTGTTCCCGTCACCCACCCACGCGAGTCGGTGGCCCCGGAAACGGCCCTTCCACCGCTCGTGCATCGTCAAAAGGTCCGCGACGATCTGGCAGGGGTGCTCGAGGTCGTCGAGGGCGTTGATGACCGGTACCGTCGCCCATCGAGCCAACTCGACCATGTCGGTGTGCCGGTAGGCTCGGTAGCAGACCGCATCCACGAACCTCGATAGGACCCGAGCCGTGTCGGCGATCGTCTCCCCCCGGCCCAGCTGCAGGTCCTTCGTCGACAGGTACAGAGCATGCCCGCCGAGGTCGTTCATCGCGACCTCGAACGAGGTTCGCGTTCGGGTCGAGGGCTTCTCAAAGATCATCGCGAGCTGACGGCCCCGAAGGGTGGGGGAGAGCACGCGCCGCCGTCGATCCGCCTTGAGCCGGCTCGCCCGGACGAGCAGGCCCGGGAGGTCTCGGGTGATGTCGGCGATGGAGAGGAGGTCCCGCTTGCGAGCGGCGGCGGTCATGGTTCGACGTACGCGAGCATGGCGCAAAACAGTTCCGTCGGGCGCCGGCGGATCGGACGCATGCGCACGTTATGAACCGGACCCGGTTGGGGAGCGAGAGGGCTTCGCGTGCCGGCACGAGCTACACGGAAGAAGAGCCCGAAGAGCGCCCGCCCCGTCCGTCGACCGACCCCCGGGTCGCGGGGCCGTCGGGTCTACATGGTGACGGGGGGACTCACGAAGTTCGCGAAGGCGCATCCCGCGATGGACTTCCGGTTGATGGTCAAGCGGGCCTACGACTACGCGCTCAAGGGGATCCCGAACCTGACGGCCGACCGCATCGACGGGAGCCGGATCTCATACTTCTCCGACCATTTCTCTCGTCAGCTCAAGGCCGCGAGCATGGTCCAGGACTACCTCGGGCT
>DAHVAA010000007.1 GCA_027314845.1 Thermoplasmata archaeon
AGCCTCTACGCCTACACGTCGAACTGGCCCCCGGTCTACGTCGTCGAGTCCGACAGCATGCAGCACGGGCTCAGCGACCAGCTCGGACTGATCAATACCGGCGACCTCGTGCTGGCCCAGAAGGTTTCTGCCTCCGACATCACGCCGTACGTCGTCGGTCTCGTGACCGGGTACTCCACGTACGGAGAATACGGGGATGTCCTCCTCTATCATCCGAACGGGAATACGGGCGTGACCCCGGTGATCCACCGGGCGATCGTCTTCCTCCAGTACAACCCTGCCACCTCCACATCCGGTTCGTCCTACAGCGTTCCCGAGCTCGCCCAATTGCCGGCGGGATCGTGCGGAGGCACGAACCCGGTCTACGCCACCCCAGGGACCCCCGGTGGCTGCGCGACGTCGGACCTCACGGGCACGCTGGAATTGTTCCATATCGGCTGGAGGTCGCTGAACCTCTCGATCGACCTCTCCTCTCCCGGGTTGGGAGGTCACAGCGGGTACCTCACCCTGGGCGACAACAATCTCGCGGTCGACCAGAGCGGCTCCCCGGTGCCCCAGGTGAGCTCGCTGGTCGAGCCCGGCTGGATACTGGGCGTTGCCCGAGGGATGATACCTTGGTTCGGTAGCCTCAAGCTTCTGCTCGAAGGGAACGCGGGCATGGTGCCGCCGCAGTCGTGGCAGTTCCTCGGCCTCACGGTTGCCGGACTCATCCTGCTCGCCTTTGCCATCCACTACGCTCTCCGGGCCGAGGGGATCGAAACCCCCCTCCGAAAAGAGGAGGAGGAGGAGGAAGCGGAGGAACAGCAGGAGGCCCACCGTAGCCCGGACGGGCCGGAGGGTCGGCCGCACCGATGGCTCACTTCCTTGCGACCCTGGAGCGCCGCCGAGGAGGAGGACGAAGAGGACGAGGTGGAGCCACGCCCCCGACATCACCCCTCAAACCACGGCGCCGTTCGGACGGAAGCGGGATCCCGTCGCGGTCGGCCGCGGCCTCGCGTGCGACGGTCCGAGCGGTCTGCCCGGCGGCGCAAGAACGACGACCTCTAGCAAGGCCGCGGAACGGGACGTCGTTCGGGCGATTCTCCGTCTTCTCGGGAACTCTCCGGACCGTTACGTTGCCGGAGCGCGGAGCCACGGCCCCTGGATCTCCGCAACGGCCGTCCATCTCGGCCACCGGGCTTCGAGCACGCGGTCGAGCGAGTATCGGCTCGGTCCGTAGCCGGCGTTGATGATCATGAGGAAGAGGAACACCATCGCATACACCGCTCCCGTGCCGATGTCCGTGGAGCTCGGCCCGTAGGGCCCGCCGAACCCTTCGGGGACCGACCAGATCAAGAAGCTCAGGAGGATCCCTCCGCTGTACGCGATCTTCCGCATGAACCCGAAGACGAGCGCGAGACCCAGGAGGATCTCGAGGATGCCTGTCATGTCGACCCAGAGCGTAGGGTTCGAGCTGGTGGTGTTCGCCCAGAAGGTGAACCACCCCTGGAGCCACGGAGGCTGTCCGTCCGGGGAGGGCTGCCAGGCTCCCGAAGAGATGAATCCGGGCTGGAACTTGAACGCGCCATCGACGATCCAGATGAGGCCAAAAAGGATCCGAAGGCCGGCCTTGAGGCCCTCTCGGTGGCGGTAGATCCACGAGTCGAGTCCGTGCACTAAGGTTCCGCTCATCGCGCGCTCCCCCTCGACCCGACCGGTGCCGCCCTATGAGGATTTTCGCCCCACCACGGTTTTCGCCCCGCTCTGCGGCCCCCACGGACGAGGGGGGTTGGCTCGGCCCCGACGGGGACCGCCGCGCAATCCTTTAGTCCAAGCCCCAATCCGCTCCTCCCGGAACCACGACATGCACGTCATCGGAGGAACCGCCTCGACCGCCCTCGCGGAACGGATCTCTCGGGAGCTCGGGAACGCCCCGTTCGGCATCCCGTTCATGAAGCGGTTCCCGGACGGCGAGCTCTATGTCCGAGTGGGTGGACGCCTCGAAGGGGACGACGTCGTGATCGTTCAGTCGACGCGTACCGACCAGGACCTCATCGAGCTCATGCTCCTCGAGGACGCGGTCCGAGAGGCCGGCGCTCGCCGGACCCTGGTGGTCGTCCCGTACTTCGGCTACGCTCGCCAGGACCGACGGTTCTTCCCGGGGGAACCCGTGAGCGCCCGCACGCTCTGCCGCCACGTAGAACTGGACGCCGACGTCATCGTCACCGTCGACCTTCACTCCTCCCAGACGCTCGCCCACTTCACGAAGCCGGCCTTCGAGGCGAGCGGCATTCCCGCGATCGCGCGGCTCCTACGGGAGCGCCCGGTCGACGTGCTCGCCTCTCCCGACAAGGGGGGTGTCGACCGCGTTCGCCGGATGGCGCAGCTTCTCGACCGCCCGTGGTTCGCTCTCGAGAAGAAGCGGATCGACAGCGAGCACGTAGAGCTCACGCTGCCCGCGAGCCTGCCGGCTCAGATCGAGGGCAAGCATATCGTCATCATCGACGACGTGATCTCGACCGGGGGGACGATCGTAGAGGCGGCCAAGCTGCTCAAGAAGGGTGGCGCCGGCGCGATCAGCGCTGCCTGCACGCACGGCCTCTTCCTGCGCGACGCGTTCGAACGGATCAAGGCGGTCACCGACGAGGTGTACTCGACCGACACTCTCGGCAACCCGGCCGAGAAGGCCTCGGTCGCGCGGGACATCGCGCAGATCCTCCAGCGACAGTCCCCGGCCTGAACCCGGAGCGAAGATGGACCCTCCCCGGTCCACGACGGGCGCTTCCCCCGAAGACCTGCTGGAGCTGGTGCAATCGCTGCGCCATGCCCTCGCCGCCCGTCGGGAGGCTCCCGCCGGCCCCTGGGTCGAGGAGGTGGCCGCGGACCTCCGGTCCGGTCGACGGATCGGTTGGTGCTATCCGCCCTCCGCCGGGGGCGGGCTGGCCTTCTTCGCCGCACGGGGGTCGAACGCCTTCGGCCACGTCCACGTGGAAGTCGGGCCGGAAGACGAGGGTCGAGCGTTCGCCCTCGCCTCGACGCTCCTCGACCGACTTCCCGAGGATCTCCTCGACATCGACGTCGGGTTTACCGGCCTCGACCGCGAAACCGAGCGTCGGCTGCTCGGTCGGCTCGGGCAGCGACCTGGGTCCAGCCTGATCGAGCGGCAGGCGATCGAGCGGCCGATCGACGTGGCCGACGCCCTTCCACTCGGACCGATCCCGGCGGGGCTCCTCCAGGTGCCGCTCACCGACGTGACGGTCGATGCGCTCGCCGAGCTCGACCGTCAGGCGTTCTCGGGGACCGTGGATGAGCTGCTCGTCGGTCGGACCTTCGAGGACCATCGACGCGTGATGGAAGCGCTCCTTTCGGGGAGGCTCGGCATGTTCCTGCCCGATGCCTCATCGGCCCTCCTCGCCCCCGAAGGCCCCCGGCTCGTGGGAGTCCTTCTGACAGCCGAGGCGTCGCCGCAGGAGGCGGTCTTCCTCAGCTTCATGGTCCATCCGGCCGACCGAGGCCGGGGTCACGGCCGCTATCTTCTGCGGTGGGGCCTGCGCTCCCTCCGGGCGCTCGGATACTCGAAGGTGCATTTGTGGGTCACGATGGGGAACCTCGCGGCTCGCTCGCTCTACGAATCGGTCGGGTTCCGCCCGTTCGCCTACGCGACCATCTACCGCTGGGAACGACCGGGTTCGCCGCCGCAGCCACACTCGGAACGATAGGGGCAGTCCTCAAACATCCAGGACGGGCAGGCCGGGAGCGTTTCCGGTGAGTGACTCGCGAGCGCCGCGCGGAGCGAGGCCTCCCGCTCTCGCCACAGCCGCGCCAAGGTCGAGATCGGGGAGAACTCTACCCGATAGACGCGCAGCTGATCGGTCGCCGACTCGGGGCGCTCGTAGGCGACGATGACCCGGCCGGCCGCCCGCCCCGTGGCCGCGCACCGAAATCCGAGCTCGAGCGCATACTGGGGGGAGCGATCGACCAGCTCCGCGGACGAGGGAGGACGGCGCGCCCGAGAAGTGCGAGCGAGATAGGGCTCGTCGCGGAACGCCGGAACCTCTTCCTCGGGCTCCGGGGCCAGTTCGGGAAGTCGCGCGACCTCTCCGACCGGTCCGCCTTCTACGGCCTCGAGCAGTCGGGCGTACGTCTCCGAAAGGGTCGGGCTCGCGCTCGGGGCCACATCCTCCGGTGGCCGGCGGGTCCGCTCGAAGTAAGCGCGACGGGGATAGACCAGGTCGCGGAACCGCTCGATCGACGGGGGGGTCGCTCTACCGAGCCGCTCTTCGAGCGACCGACGCAATCGCTCGGCTACGTCGGGCCGGGAAAGGACCGACTCCAGTTCGCCGAGGATGGGAGAGGCGGCGATCGCCTCCGTACCGGTACAGTCGCAGATGGGGCCCGCCCGGTACTCGCAGCCGCGGTCGAACCATGGGCACCGGGGCAGGCCGTCGGCCCTACCGCTCTGCCAGCTGGCCCGAAGCGCTTCGGCCCGACGGTGCATCTCCGAGAGGATCGCGTCGGGTCGACGAAAATGAACGTCGGCGCACTCCACCCCATCGAGCCCGCCGTCGTCGCGGAGCGCGAGCGATAGGATGCGGCCCGTTGTACGGCCCAAGAGAGCGCAGTACATACCGAGCTGCTCGAGGTACTCCGGCCGTTCGGCGCGGAGCGCCTCGGCCGCTACGGCGGCAGCGCTGGTCTTGATTTCGATCGGCCGATCGGTGAGCGCATCGAGCCGGCCGACCAACCCGTCCTTCCGGACCCGCACTTCGAGCGATCCCTCGGAGGCCAGTGTGGCCCCCAGCACCCGATGGAGGAGCCGGCCTCGTTGCATCCGCGCTCGCCGCTGCTCGGGCACAGGGACCGGGGGCCCCGTGACTCTCCAGAAGGCGCGGCGCATCGCCAACAGGTCGGTAACGCTGACCGCGCGACGGCCGGACCCGCGTTCGAGGCGCGCGCGGAGCTCGACGGTCAGCTCGGAGTCCTCGGTGACGTGGACCGCGCGGCTCCAATCGGTTCCGGTCGCCGTCGGGGGGTGGGACTCCACGCCGCGCCCCAACCCACCCGAGTATACGAGCGGCGACCTCGGGGGAAGCCGCTATACTCGCCGAGCCGCTCTCGGGACGATGACCGAGTCGGCCCGGCGACCGCTCATCATCGGGAGCGGGATCGCCGGCCTCTACGTCGCGCTCCGACTCAGGGAGCTTGGGCTCCGGCCGACGATCGTGACCAAGTCGCGTCTCGAGGAGTCGAACACCCGATACGCCCAGGGCGGGATCGCCGCCGCCATCGGACCGAGCGACTCTCCGGCGCTGCACCTCACGGACACGATCCGCGCGGGGGACGGGCTCGTCGACCGCGACGCGGCCCGGGTCCTCACCTCAGAGGCTCCGGCGCGCATCGCCGACCTGGTTCGTTACGGCGTCCCCTTCGACACCGTCGAGGGTCAGATCTCGCTCGGCCGGGAAGCGGCGCACTCACGGTCCCGGATCCTCCATGCGGGCGGCGACGCGACGGGGCTCTCGATCGAGGAGGCACTCAAGCACCGTACGCTCGATGCCGGGATCGACGTGCGCGAGCGAACCGTCCTTCGAAGGCTCGAACCGGCCGGGCGGGACGGGCCGAAGGCGCACCTTTCGGATGCCGAGGGCCACGGACTCGAGGTCCTGGAGCCGGGGCCGGTCGTTCTGGCCACCGGAGGAGCCGGGAGCCTCTACCGACAGAGCTCGAACCCGTCGATCGCTACCGGTGAAGGCGTCGCCATCGCCTTTCGAGCCGGCGTCCTTTTGACCGACATGGAATTCATTCAATTCCATCCGACGGTCTTCTGGCGGGAAGGGGCTCCGCGCTACCTCATCACCGAGGCGTTCCGGGGAGAGGGGGCCGTCCTCCGCAACGACGCGGGGGAACGGTTCATGCCCCGGATCCACCGAGATGCGGAGCTGGCGCCCCGCGATGTCGTCGCGCGAGCGATCGATCGCGAGATCCACCGGACCGGCCACCCGTGCGTCTATCTCGACGCGACCGCGATCCCCCGCGACCGACTCTACGTTCGCTTCCCGTCGATCTGCCGGTTCCTGTCCACCTTCGGGCTCGACCCCTCGCGGGACCGGATCCCGGTGACGCCGGCCGCGCACTACATGATCGGTGGCGTGACCACCGACCTCGATGGGCGGACGAGCCTCCACGGGCTCTACGCGTGCGGGGAGGTCGCCTCCACCGGAGTCCACGGAGCGAACCGTCTCGCCAGCAACTCCCTCCTCGAGGGCCTCGTGTTCGGCGAGCGGGTCGCGCGACAGCTCCTCCATCCTGTCGCCCGCGCTCCCCCCGAGCCGACCTCCGTCGTGACGGTCCCGCTCCTAGAGGGGGCGGGTCGCGGGGAGGAGCCGTCCCTTTTCGAGGAGGTCCGGGACCTTCTCTGGGACGACGTCGGGATCGTTCGATCGGCCGATGGTCTGCGGTCCGCCCTCGGCGAGCTCGAGCGGATCTCGCGGGCCACCGAGCCGAGCCGGGCCGAGGAGCTCCCGGGGCCGCTCGCCAACGCCGCGTTGACCGCCTCGCTCATCGCACGGGCCGCCCTCCATCGAACCGAGAGCCGGGGCGCCCACTACCGGTCGGACTACCCTCGTTCCCGCCCGGGCCTTCGCCACCACATCGGCCTCCGGCGCTCGGTGCCGGTGCGGCGCTCGCGCTGACCCACCGGACAATCGTTAAGCCTCGCCACCGGTCGAGGGAGGCATGGACCTGAGCCTCGCACCGGAAGAGCAGGACCTTCGGGACGCGGCCCGTCGGTTCGCCCGGAAGGAGATCCTCCCGGTGGCGGACCGTATGGACCGCGAGGACCACTTTCCCCGCGAGGTGTTTCGCGCCCTCGGAGCGCAAGGGTTCCTCGGGATCACCATCCCCGAGGAGTACGGCGGGCTCGGGCTCTCCTACCTCGCCCAAGCCCTCGTCCTCGAGGAGATCGCACGGGTGAGCCCCGCACTCGCGTTGAGCGTCGGAGCGCATTCGAATCTCTTCGCGGACAACGTCGCTCGGAACGGGAGCCACGCCCAACGGGAGGCGTTCCTCCCCCCCGCGGTCTCGGGAGAGGCGATCGGAGCGCTCGCCCTGACCGAGCCGGGCGCGGGGTCGGACGCGGTCTCTCTCCAGACGCGGGCGGTACGTGACGGCGATCACTACGTCCTCAACGGCTCGAAGCAGTTCATCACGAACGGACCAGTGGCCGACGAGCTGTTGGTCTATGCCAAGACCGACCCGGGAGCCGGAGCGCACGGCATCAGTGCGTTCGTCCTACGGTCGAAGACCCCCGGATTCTCCGTCGCGCGAAGCCTCGACAAGATGGGGATGAGGGGCTCGCCGACCGGCGAGCTTGCGTTCCAGGACGTTCGGGTTCCCGGCGAGCAACTGGTGGGGGAGGAGAATCACGGGGCGCGCATCATGATGAGCGGCCTCAACATTGAGCGGGCCGTCCTCACGGCGATCCCGGTCGGGATCATGGCCGAGTGCCTCGAGCGCTCGACCGCCTACGCCCGGGAGCGCGAACAGTTCGGACAGAAGATCGGACGGTTCGAGCTCATCCAGGAGAAGCTGGCGAACATGTTCACGGACCTCGAGGCCGCGCGGGGGCTCCTCTATGCCGCGCTCGCCCGCATTACCGCCGAGCCACGCAGCCTCCGGGCCGCGGCGGCGGCGCTCACGTTCGCCTCCGAAGCTTCGACCCGCGTCGCCCTGGACGCCGTGCAAGTGCACGGGGGCTACGGGTACATGCGCGACCTTCCGCTCGAGCGGCTGGCCCGCGACGCGAAGCTTCTAGAGATCGGCGCCGGGACCTCGGAGATCCGCCGGCTGATCGTCGCCCGAGAGCTCCTCGGACCCGGCTTCGACCTGTAGCGAGCGGCCCCGCCCCGGGAAAGGGGCTAGTGCGAGGACGGCTTACGGAGTCCGAGGCCTTCCTCGATGTAGAGCGCCGCCTGGGTCGAAGTGGAACGTCGATCCCTTTCTGCGGCGACCCGCAATTCTCTCAGGATCGCGGGCTCGAGGTAGACGGCGAGTCCTACGCGTCGCTTCGCCTTGCTCTTCGGTGGTCGCGGCATGAGATTTCCTTCTTCGCCAGGAGATTCCCCGAGGTTACCCGGTCTCGAAGACCCCTTGCGATGGTGAATCGGCGCTCGGATTTTAAAAGGGCTGGGTTGAGTGCGATATCGGACGGGTGCCTGCAAGATTCGCCAAACCGTACCTACCGTCGGGGAACGACGTGGCGATTCCCGGGGGGGCCCAATACCTCGCGCTAGCACCCGCGCCGCGTCGGGGCGTTTGGTCGCGACCGGAGCGCCCGCGGCCTCGCCAACCTATATAGCATCGGGGGTGCCATCGGACCCCGATGGCAGGACGGCCGCCCGCGTCGGGCGGGAGCGCTTCCTCGCTCCGCCTCGAGGTGCTGAAGGAGCTCCAAAGCCTTCTCGACGATCGCGAGGTCCGGGACCGACTCGACCGCGGCCCGCTCGCGGAAACGAAGGGTCGCGAGCACTGGGTCCTGCACCTGCTCCTCCGGGCTCAGGAGACCGGTCAAGCCCATGTCGACACGCTGATCGGAAGCGCCTACTCGAACCTCCTGGCCCGACTGCAGTCGATCGAAGACCGGCTCCAGCAGGTCGAGACGGTCGACCAGGCGCTCGGTGAGGAGCAACAGCGCCGACTCGAGGGTCTCGAGGCGACACTGACGGAGCGCGTCGCACGGGAGGTCACGACCGGCGTGGACGCCGCGTCCGAGCGGCTCGCCCAAGGGATCCGAGAGAATCTCGACACGAAGTGGAAGCCGGTGGGCGATTCGATCGAAGCGTTCGCCCAGTCGTCCCACCAACTGACGAAAGACCTCTCCGACACGTACCGGGTCTCGACCCAGAGCCGGCTCCTGCTCAACGAGAACGCCCGGCGGATCATCGACCTGGGCCGCGACCTGGTCGCGCTCGAGGAGAGCCTCAAGCTCGCCCTCACGAAAGTCCTCGAGGACGGGCTCGCCCCGCTCGAAGACCGGATCGCGGCGATCGAGAGCCGACTCGGCGCCACGGAGGAAGCCGCGGGGACCCACGCCGATGCCGATCCCCCGGCGGGTGGTTGAGGGACCGTTCCGGCCGAACTATGCGCCTTTCCCCGCGCCACCCGAGGTACGAAAGCCTCCGCGTCCGGGAGAACCTCGCGTCGGCCCACCGGGCGGGACTGGTCGTACCGGAAGGGCTGATCGCCCAGGGACGGGGCGAAGCCTTCGACTACCTCCTCGGCGAGCGGACGACCCCGAGCGCCCGCCGTGCGGAACGGGCGGCGGCCGCCTGGCTTTCGGCCGCCCACCACCCGGTCGTGAGCGTCAACGGAAACGTGGCCGCTCTCGCGTCGGGCGAGATCGCTCGCCTGGTCCGTATCGACCCCCGTATCCGGGTGGAGGTCAACCTCTTCCACCGCACCTCCGCGCGAGCGCGGGCCGTCGGCGACCGCCTGCGACGCGCCGGGGTCCGTCAGGTCCTCGGGGAGCGGCCGAATGCCACGATCCCCGGGCTCCCATCCGACCGGGCCCGGGTCGACCGGGAAGGGATCTTCGTGGCGGACGTCTGTCTGGTTCCTCTCGAGGACGGCGACCGGGCCGAGGCGCTCCGGGCGAGGGGCCAGCGGGTGATCTCGGTCGACCTGAACCCGCTCTCTCGAACGAGCCGCGCCGCCGACCTTCCGATCGTGGACGAGGTCCGGCGAGCCCTCGGTCACATCGGAGAGGATCTAGTGCGGCTCCGGGCCGCGGGACGCCGACCGTCGCTACTTCCCTTCGACGGCCCCCGAGCCCGCCGGGAGGCGCTCGCGACGATCTACCGAACGCTCAAACGGTCGGAAGCTCCCCGCCGCCGACCGAGTCGCTGAGGCGCGTCGCGACCGCCTCGAGGAACGCCCGGTCGGACGCATCGAACGCGCCGACCTCGTTCCCGTCGATGTCGAGCTCGCCCACGACCGCGTCGTCGCGCCAGATCGGTACTACGATCTCCGACCGGGTCTCCAGGAAGCAGGCAAGGTAGTCGGGGGACGACCGGACATCGTCCACGACGACCGTACGCTCCTCCCGTACCGCTTGGCCGCAGAGGCCCCGATCGATCGGGATCCGGGCGTGCTCCGTCGCCGCCGGCCCGTCCCAGGCGTCCAGCACAAGGACGCTGCCTTCCTTGCGGTAGACACCGACCCATCGATAGTGGCGAAACGAATCCCGCAAGAATCGGCAGACCGCTTCCAGGGCCTGCGTGCTTCGCAGGCGGCCGAGGATCGCGTCGATCTGCAACAGCGCCGGGGTCGACTGCCGCAGAGCGACGCTCATCGCGCCGCTCCCGTGCGGAGGGCGACGAAGGGAGCGCCGAGGGGGAGACTTTCCGCCCGGACGGTTCGGCCGTCCGCGGCGTTTGAACTCCCGAGGCGTATTCCGCCACGAGCTTTCCAGACTCGCGCCGTACCGGACTGAGCCACCTCGGCACGCCCGCCGGCCAAGGACGGGAGACGGGCGATAAGCTTAGCGGAGGAACGGCGGGCGGTCACTCGCGCAGGGGGTACCAGCGACAGTTCGCGCAGCCGGTCGCCCGGTCCTCGCCGGAGATGGTCGCGCCGCAATCCGGACAGGCCATCGACGCCGCCACCGAGAGCGTGAGGCAGTCGAAGCAACATCCACCGCGCCGATCCTCGGGCAGAAGGATGAGGCTCCGTCCGCAGAAAAGGCAGTGCGAGAACCGGTCGTCGGAGGCCCCGAACGTGCGACTGTCCGCGAAAGAAAGCATCGGGCGGCTCCACCATCCGTCGCCTACATAAGCCCTCGCGCGTCGCGAACCTTCGCGCGCAAACCTCGCTCCTCGACGGGGCGTTTCAGGGCTCTTTCCAACGCGCTTTCAACGCCGCGAGAGTGAAGAATCCCGCGGTGAACCCAATGAGCACTCCCCAGTCGAGCAGACCCTCGCCGAGGGAGAGCGGAGCAAGCCCGACCGCGCCCTGGACGAGCCCCGCCGCGTACGTTGTCGGGGAGAGCCGGGCCGCGACCTGCGCCCATCCGGGCAAGGCGGAGATCGGGTAGTAGACCGGTGGCAGAACGGTCAGGAACAGCGAGATGAGCGGGCTGAACATGAACGTCTCCCGCACATCCTCGAAGTACGTCGCGAGCGTGAAGGCGAGGGCGCTCGCGAACGCCCAGACCAGGACGAGGGTCCCCGCGACGACCGCCACGCTGAACAGGCTCACGTACCCCTCGAGCGCGAAGATGAGGACGAAGACCGCGAGGGCGGGCAGGGAGTAGACGAGCTCGCTCAGGGCCATCCCGGCCACGTAGACCGGCGCTTCGACCGGCGAGGCGACCACGATGTCCTGGAACTTGAGGTCATGACGGTAATGCGTGAGGTCGGACTGGAGACCGGTGCCGACGCTCAGCATCGTCAGCACCATCCCGCCCGTGACCCCGTACGGCAGGTAGGTCCCGTGCGAGACGATCGTGATGAAGAACAGGAACGACAGCGGCGACGCGAGGAGGTTGAGGAGGTAGAGGGGCTGCGTCCGGATCGGGATGACCCCGTTCAAGAGGACGAGGGTAGTGAGCGCCCGAAGGCGATGGCGCGGAGTCACGCTTCGGCCTCCTCGCTCGGGGTCTCCTCGTTGATCGAGCGGCCGACGACATCCAGGAAGATGTCCTCGAGGCTCACCGGCCCCATCGAAACCCGAACGTTCCGTTCGAGCGCCCGGCGGGCAACCTCCCGCGCTTCGGCTTCCCGCGTGAAGAGCAGCCAGCCGCCTTCGATCTCGGCGATGCGGCCGTACGGCTCGAGCTCCGCACGGGGGAACGAGCCCTGGATCGTCACCCGGTACGGGTAGCGCACGCGGCCCCGGAGGTCGGCGGGGCTCCCCTCCAATACGAGTCGCCCGCGTTCCACGAGCGCGAGACGCGTGGACAGCGACTCCGCCTCGTCCAGGTAGTGCGTCGTGAGGATGATCGTTCGGTGCTCGCGGCTCGTCCGACGGATCGCCTCCCACACCTGACGCCGGGCGATCGGGTCGAGCCCGGTCGTCGGTTCGTCCAGGAAGAGCAGCTCCGCATCCGACGCGAGGACCATCGCGCAGAGCGTCCGGCGGCGCAGGCCCCCCGAGAGACGGGAAACGCTTCGGTGACGGTACTCCGACAGGGAGAGCTCGTCCAGGGCGTCGCGCGTCCGCCGCCGCGCCTCGACGCGGTCGAGCCCTCGCATCCTGAGGTAGAGGTCGACGACCTCCTCGACGTTCAGGAAATAGAGTGGCCGCGACTCTTGCGGGATGCACGCGATGCGGGACCGGATCGACCGCTCCTCACGTTCCGCGTCGAGCCCGAGGATCGACACCCTCCCGGCGGTCGGCGCGAGCTGCGTCGCACAGATCCGGACGAAGGTGGTCTTCCCGGCGCCGTTGCGGCCGATCAGGCCGTAGACCCGACCGGTCGGCACTTCGAGGTTCAGGTCCTCGAGCGCGGCGACCCCCGAAGGGGAGTGCGAGTAGACCTTGCGCAGATGCTCCGCGTGGATCGCGACCGGCATGAGCCTCGCCGAGGGACGGGGCGGCTCTTAACGCAGCGGAGCGGGATGACCGGATCGCAAGACGGCCCCGACGCGGCTCAGCTCAGGATCTCCGCGAGGCGTCCTTCGGAGCGGGCCCGGTTGATCTCCTGGGCGATGCGTCGGCCGGTGGAGAGCCCCGGCGCGATCAGGTCGGAGTACGGGCTTCCGGAGATGAACAGATTGGTCCCCGCGACGATCCGGGTCGAGATCTCGAAGACCTTGAACTCGAGCTCCTCGGTCATGATCCCCTCGACGCAGAACGGTCCGACCATTCCTCCGAACAGCTCGATCGACCGCTCGACGATCCGAGCCGCGACATCGAACGCCTTCGGCAGGAGGGACTCGCGCAGGATCACCGGCACGTTCCCCGTGACCACGAACGTTGGCCGGATGCCGGCCCGCAGGAGCTCTTCCTGCGCCCCCAGCTTGTAGAGCTCGTCGATGTTCGCCTCGTCCCGGCGGTCCATCCCCAGGAGCTCGAGCGAGCCATGGCCGACGCGGTACCCGCGGTCGGAGAGCGGCGAATAGAAGAAGTGCATGTAGTAGCGCGTCCCGAGGACGTACTGCTGGATGACGTAGGGACCGGTCGGGTGAAAGTCGCTCAGGGCTTCCCGGTTCTTCGCGAGGAAGAACCCCTTGCCGCCCTTCGCGCCGTAGTACTTCACGATCACCGGACCGTCGACCTCGCTCTCCTCCTCGTAGCGGGCCGGCATCGGGACCCCGGCGGATTCGAGCCATTCACGCTCCTTGCGTCGGTCGGACTCCCAGCCGAGCACCGCCCGATTCCCGAAGACGGGGACATCGAGCTCGGCAAACGCCTCCGGTCCGAGGTACTCCACGAACGAGCCGTGGGGGATGAGGACGGCGCCCTCGGACCGCAGCCGGTCGACCACCGTCGGGAGGTCCTTCACGCGGGGGACGGAGAGGAAGCGGTCCGGCCGGGCGAGGGGGAAGGCGTCGTAGAACCGCTGAGGCGGACCTACGGTGAGACCGAGCGTGGCGAGCCCTTCGGCGCGGGCCCCATGGAAAATCTGCAGCGAGGAATGCGAGCAGAGGGTGGTGACGGTCGGTGCGCGGTGCTGGACCGGCGCGAGGCGGCTCTCCGAAGCGAGCGATACTCCCATAGGAGGAAGTACCGGGCGACCGTCATAGCCTTTGCGCGTACGGGGCGGTCAGTCGCTCGCGGCCGAGTCGTCCAGCTCCCAGTACCACTTGACCCGACGCGCGCCAAGCTCGGCCACCTGGCGACGCACCGTGGGGTCGATCGAGCGGTCCCGAACGAGCGCGCGCACTTCGTCCTGGCTCCCCGAGGGAAGGCGGTGCCCGAGGCCGGAACGCTCGAGAAGGGCACGGACCGCGTCGAGCGAGTACTGCCAGCTCTCTTCCCGCCGTCGCACCGCCGTGGCGCGCGTCCCGGGGACCCGGTGGATGCCGATCTCCTCCGCGGCCCGGTGGAGAGACTCCGCGGTCTGTTTGAGGTCGGACTCGAGGCGACGCTCCTCCTTGCGGAGCCGTTCGAACCGGTCGACGAGCTCCTTCAACCGTGCCTCGTTCCCCGCGGGGACCGGCTTGAACTCCGGGCAGATCGCCTGGAAGTCGCATCGGGCGCACTGTCGGCCCGGCGTCGGCTCGAACGCATCGGCGCGGATCCCATCGCTCACGGTGCCAAGACGGTCGTGCAGCCGCTCGAGCGTGCTGCGGGCCCGGGGCCGGGCGCGGAGCGGAGTGTTCGATCGAAGGTGGTACAGCGTCAACCGCTCGACCGGCTCGGTGTAGTTCGATTCGACGAGGACCTGATAGACGCTCAACTGGTCCGAGTCCTTGGCGTCCTCGCTCGAAAGGTCGCGCGACGTCTTGTAGTCGACGATGTCGAGGCCGCCCGCGGAGGTGCGGTCGATCCGGTCGACATAGCCGTGGATGGGGATGCCGTCCCACCGGGCTTCGAGATGCTCCTCGACCGAGACCGGACGTGGTTGCTCGTGGACCAGGTGGTCCCGATACTTCAGGAGCAGCTCCCGCCCGAGCGCCCGATACCGCGCTTCTTCCTCGGGCGAACCGTATCCGTCGCTCGACCAGGCCGCGTCGTAGAGGCCGATCATCTCCTCCGCGTTCCTCAGCGAACCGGTCGCGGCCGCAGTGGTGGGAGGGTGCCACTCGTCCAACGTGCGTTGCAGCTCGGCACTGCCGACCCGCCGCGTCGACGGCACTACGAGCGGCCGCACGAGCTCTTCCAGGACGCTGTGGACCACTCGGCCGAACGTGAAGTAGCCGCGGGGGGTCTCCGGGAGCTTGTCGAGATAGAGGAACTTCCAGCGCAGCGGGCACTCGAAGTACGTTCGGTACGACGAGTAGCTCAGCACCGGTACCTGGGTCACGTTGGACGACCCCGTACGGGTTCAAGGCGTTTCCCCCGGCCCCGGGGGCCGAGGGCGCCGGGAGAGCCGCCTAGTGGCCCGCAGCGGCCGCGTCGATCGCGACCTTCTCGTCGGTCTCCGCGGGAAGGGCGCCGCGAGCCTGGGGGTTCGTGAGGTTCTTCGGCAGCCCCAGCAGGTCGAGGAGCTCCTGGTAGTGATTGCGGATCGTCACCGGAGTGACGTTCGCCACGGCGGCGATGCGGTCCTGGCTCCGCGGCTCGCCCATCAGGTTCGAGGCGATGTAGATGATGGTCGCGAGGATCCCGTTCGGGAGCACGCCGCTCGTCGAGTAGACCTGCTCGACCTGCTCGAGGAGCGACAGGACCTTCTGACGGACCTCCTTCGAGAGGTTCAGGTCCTGGGTGAACCGCACGAGATAGTCGCGGGGCTCGACCGGCTTCAGGCCCAGCTTCAACTCGCGGGCAAGGAGCGTGTAGGCACGGCCGACCTCGATCTTGGTCGCCTTCGAGTGCGCGATGATCTCCTTCATCGTCCGCGGCACGTGGCACTGCCGGCACGCCGCGTACACGCTGGCCGCGACCAGCGCGACGATCTTCTTGCCGCGGGTCGCCTTGTGCTCCAGCGCGCGGCGGTAGATGTAGGTCGCGGACTCCTTGACCTCCCGCGAGAGGCCGAGAACCCCGGCGAGTCGGTTGAGCTCGCCCAGCGCGACCACGAGGTTCCGCTGGTGAGTTCGGGCCGCCCGGAGACGGTGGTTCAGTTTGCGGAGGTGGTAGAACTTGAGGGAGGTGTTGCGAGAGAGCGAATTCCCCTGGAAGTCGCGAGTCGGGACCCCGATCTCGCTGAACAGGCCCTTGTCGGGCATCAACGGTGAGATGACCGGTCCCCAGCCGCGCGCCTCCCGGCCGGTGTCCTCCTTCGAACCACGCTGGCCGCGGTCGCTGACGAGCGCGCTCTGGTCAACGACGAGGCCGCAGTCGGCGCAGACGATCTCGCCCCGTATCTCGTCCCGGATCAAGTGAGAGGAACCACAGTTCGGACACAAGTCGGACTGGGGAGGAGAAGCCGGCACGGGACCGGACTCGGAGCCCCCACGGGACGGAGTCTTGATGGGGGTAGTGCGGGGACGATGACTCGCTGAGGACGGTCCAGTAGGCTTCATAGCTTCTACGGTTCCCTAATGAAGGGCCTATATTTATAGGTTCATCCAAGAAATGTACTGATTGTTGGATACACATGATACACCGTGCGCCGGCGTAGCATGGGCGGCGTACTGCCCTCGTGATGCGGACCGCGGAGACAGCGCGGTCCCGCTACCCAGCCTAGCTCCTCCGCCGTCAGCGCCCGAGCGTCGTTGGCGGGCGGCCGGGCCTACGCCGGGGTCGCGGTGAAGACACAACCGCGGGTCGCGTGCTTGGTCGGGTCTGGCTTCGTGACCTCCCAGTGCTGGCCGAGCCGCGTCTCGAAGACCGCACGGAACAGCTGAGGGCACATCACCCGCCCGATCTCGGGCGAATCGCTCGTGCAGGCGAAACACCCGGTCACCCGGAACGTCAGCGGTTTCTCCTTGGTCGAGGTCAAGTGGCCCATCGTGTGCGTCTCGTAGTACTCGGCGAGCGCGCGCACGAGCTCGTCCGGGGACTGCCCGTGGAGCTGTCCTGCGATCTCTCGACCGAGCTGTCGCGCGATCGTCTCGATCAACTCGGGCAGGCTCAGATGAAGCTCGCGTACCCCGCTCGCGCGCATCCCGAGCTTGGCGATCTCCTTGAGGCGCTGGAACGGGAGCGCTTCTTTGCCCGTGACCACCGGAAGGATCGCAGCGGGAGGGTTCTCGAGCTCCACGAACCGCTCCTCCGAGCGCGTCGCGGGCGTCCAGACCCGCCGGTGGTAGTCGCGGGCGAGCTGGATGAACATCGGGGCCGATGACCAAAGTGCCACTTGCTCCTCGCCGGTCCGTCCGAGACCATCGTCCCCCGAGACGTAGACGAGCGCCCCGAGGCGGTCGAAGACGACGGCCCGGTTCGCCACCGGACCGTTCGAATGCCGAAGCTCGGCAAAACCGGCGAGGTGCTTGGCCTCCACAAGGTTCGGGGGATAGACCTCGCTGACGACCCGGACCTTCACGCCGCGGTCGGTCGCGCCGCGCAACGCCCCCCGAAGGCCCCCATCGATGAGGCCGGGGAGGGAGAGCCCGGAGGTCGAGATCAGGATCTGCCGTTCGGCCCGCCCGATCCGCTTCCTCAGGAACCGTCGGATGGCCTCGCGCCCTTCGAGCACGGCGAACTTCCGGGGATCCCCGTCGTCGAACTCCGTCCGCTGCTCTTCCCAGTCGTTCAGGATCTGCGTCCGGTCCCTCTCCAGCCTGCGGAGACGCTCGGACGCCCGATGGATCCACCGGTCGACCAGGGCGTCCGGCGAGAGCGCCTCGAACCGCTGCGGGCGGCTCCCGGTCGCCTCGAGCAGCCCCTCGCTGGTCAGCTGCTTGATGAGGCGGTAGGCCTCGACACGGTTCACCGCCGATAGCCGGGCCAGCTCGCTCGCCGTCTGGGCTCCGGCCCGGCAGGCCGCAAGGTAGACGCGAGCGGCCTTCTCGGGAATGCCGTGCTCTGTCAGCAGCTCGAGGATGCCGGACCCGGGTCGTCCCACACAGGGATAGGGGGTCGGCCCGTTAAAAGGTCGAAGGGGAACCCGCCGGACGCTAGAGGGCCGCCTGGAAGTCCTCGATCGTCGGCGTATACTCGACCTCGGTGCCGCCGGCGCGCGCCCGTAGGATCTCCCGCGCGAGCAACCAATAGACCGTCGCGAGCGCGACGCGTCCCTTGTTGTTCGCCGGGATAACGAGGTCTACGTTCCGGGTCTCGTTGTTGACATCACAAAGGCCCACGACCGGGATGCCGATCGAGACCGCCTCGCTCAGGGCTTGCTGGTCGGTCGCGGGGTCCGTGACGACGAGCACCTTCGGCTCGAAGTACTCGGCGAGGTTTGGGTTCGTGAGACAGCCGGGGACGAATCGCTCGGCGAAGGAGACGGCACCCACCGTCTTCGCGAAGATCCGTACCGGCTTCTGTCCGTACTGGCGTTGCGAGACGACCAGGATACGGTCGGCCGGGAACTGAGCCAGGAACTTCGCCGAGAGACGGATGCGGCGGTCGGTCTCCCGGACGTCGAGGACGTGGAGCCCATCAAAACGGACCTTGAAGACGAAACGGCGCATTGACGCCGACTTCTGCTGGGTCCCGATGTGAACGCCCGAGGTGAGATAGGTGTCCTCTGGGATCAGGAGCTCCCCCGGCCGGATATCCTGGCCGTCGCTCGAGACGACCTGCTGCTCGGCCATGGTCTCCTCCTCGTCGGACATGCTCGACTACCTTCCTGTCGCGCGGCCGAGCCGCAGGAGTTCATTTAGCTTTGCCACCCGCTCGCCCCCGAGGACCCCGCATTTGAGCCCGCGGGCGCCGGTCCCGACCGCAACGTGGGCGAGCCACCCTTCGGGGACCTCTCCCGACCGGTGCGAAGTGACGGTGGAAAGGCCGCTCGACCCCGCGAGGTCCACGGTCCGCAGGGTGTCGGTCAGGGTACCGACCTGGTTGACCTTGATGAGGATCGCGTTGCTCGACTTCCGTTCGACCCCCCGCCGAAGGCGGTCGACGTTGGTAACGTAGAGGTCGTCCCCCACGATCAGCGCCCGGTTCCCGACGGACCGCGTGAGGTTTGCGAACGGCTCGAACGCCTCCTGGTCGAACGGGTCCTCCACGTAGCGGAGGCCGAACCGGTCGACCAGCATTTCCACGAATCCCTGTTGTCCTTCCGAGTCGAGCGTTTGTTCCTTGTACCGGTACTTGCCGTCGCGGTAGAATTCGCTCGCCGCCAGGTCGAGCCCGGGGTGCACCTCGACGTGGGTCTCGTCGCGCACCCGAGCGCAGACCTCGGTCAGGAGCGCGACCGCATCGAGGTTGGCGATCGGTGCCACCCACCCCCCCTCGTCGCCGCGGCCGAGCGCCGCGTTCGGGAACCGGCGGTGCAGCTCCTCGCCGAGGAGCGTGTGCACGCGCAGGGCGGCGTGGATCGACTCTTCGGGCCGAGGCG
>DAHVAA010000080.1 GCA_027314845.1 Thermoplasmata archaeon
TTCCTGGGGCCCGACCGGGCGCGGTCGTGCTGCGGATGGCCCCGTTCCCGAGCGGCGCGCTCCACATCGGCAACGGGCGGATGCTCTTCGTGAACCAGTACTACCGCGAGCGATATCGAGCGAAGCTCCTGCTGGTGTTCGACGACACCATCGGCTCGGAGAAGAAGCGGGTCGAGACCGAGTTCTTCGACCTGATCCTCGGCGACCTTGAACTCGCCAGAGTGCGCCCGGACATGGTCTACTACAAGTCCGACCTCATCCCCCACCACTACCCCTGGGCGCGTCGGGTCATCGAGAAGGGCGGGGCGTACGTTTGCCGCTGTCCGGCCGAGACGCTCCGCGAGAACCGCGCTCAGGGCCGGACCTGCCCCGAGCGCTCCCAGACGGTCGTCGAGACCCTGGACGAGTGGGAGAAGATGCTCGGCGGCGGGTACGCCGAAGGAGAGGCGGTCCTTCGTCTACGTACGGACCTCCAGGACCCGGACCCCGCCTTCCGGGATCGGGTCCTCTTCCGCATCAGCGATCAGGACCACCCCCGGGTCGGGCACAAGTACCGCGTCTGGCCGCTCCTCGAGTTCTCCTGGGCCGTGGACGACGTCGAGCTCGGGGTCACGCACGTTCTCCGAGGGAAGGACCTCGTGGTCGAGGACCGGATGCAGCGGTACATCTGGGACCTCCTCGGTATCGAGGGGCCCCCATTCTTTCACTGGGGGCTTCTTCGCGTGCGCGAAGCGAAGGTCTCGAAGAGCAAGTCCTACCTCGAGGTAAAGTCCGGCGTCTACGACGGCTGGGCGGACCCGCGGACCTGGTCGATCCGCTCCCTCGACCGGCGCGGGATCTCGATGGAGGCCCTGCGGCAGTTCACGCTCTCCTTCGGGCTCTCCCTCGCCGACATCGAGGTCCCTGCGGAGACGCTCTACGCGGAGAACCGCAAGCTCATCGACGCAGCCACGCCACGCCGATCGTTCGTGGCGGACCCCGTTCGGGTCGAGGTCCGAGATTACCCGTTCGACCTGGCCGAGGTCGAGCTTCCGAACCACCCGGACCGCGCCGAGCTTGGCTCACGCAAGGTCATGGCCGGGCCGGTCTTCCACCTCGCCCGAAAGGACCTCGATCGCCTCGCGGGGACGGAGGTCCGTCTCAAGGACCTCATCAACGTGCAGCTGCCGAACGAGCTGCCCGGCCCGGGAGAGACGGTCCGCGCCACGTTCACGAGCCGCGAGAACCGCAAGCTCTCCCGGCTGCAGTGGGTCGGCGATAAGGAGGCGCTCGCGGTCGACATCCTCGAGGTCGACGGCGGTCGCACGAGCGGGGTCGGAGAGTCCGCGCTCCGAGGTGCCCGGGCGCGCGAGGTGTTCCAGTTCGAGCGCGTCGGGTTTGTCCGGGTCGAGCAGGCAGCGGCGGGGGGGTCGGAGCCCCTCAAGGTCGTCTACGGACACCCCTAGCGGAAGGGAAACGTTTGAAGCCCTCCGCATCGCTCGGGAAGTGTAGGGAGTCATGAAGTTCCTGCATACGTCGATCACGGTCCGTCATATGGACGAGAGCCTCGCGTTCTACACCGAGGTCCTCGGGCTCGAGTTCGAGCGCCGCCGCACGATCCCCGAGAACCACGCGGAGATCGCGTTCGTCCGCGACCCCGCTTCGGGGGCCCGGGTCGAGCTCACCCACTGGGACGGGAAGGAGTCGTTCGAGACGGGGGAGCAGCTGGACCACCTCGCGTTCGAGGTCGAGGACCTCGACCGGTTCCTCCTCCGGGCCCGGACGAAAGGCATCCGAGTTGCGAAGGAACCGTACCGGCTCTCGGGCGGGTCGTCCCGGATCGCGTTCATCCTCGACCCGAACGACGTCTGGATCGAGCTCATCGAGCGGACCCCCCCGGCCGCGTGAACGGGCGATCGTGACCGGACCCGAGGTGCCCCCGGCGCCGGTCGCGCACCGCCGGGCGCTCCTCGCGGTCTTTTCGTCCACGTTCTTCGTGCGGTTCGCCTTCGGGATCACGACCTCGGTCTTCGCGAGCTACATCTCCCGGTCGACCGCCGGCATCGGGCAGGGGGAGGCCGGCGTCGTCGGCCTCGTCAGCGCGATGGCCCCGGTCGGAGAGCTCGCGACGGTACTCCTTTCGGGAGCCGCCGCCGATCGGTACGGGCGGTTTCCGGTCCTCTTCTCAGGCATCGGCGCGTCCGCGGCGATCTTCGCGCTCAAGGCGACCACCCGTTCACCGCTCGCGCTCGGCACGCTCAACCTGCTGTTCGGGGTCGCGAGCGGCGCGATCCTCGCCGCGAGCCTCGCGCTCATCGCCGACTGGTCCGGCCCGGAGGAACGCGGCTTCGAGATGGGTCGATTCGATGCCATGAATCTCTTCGGCTGGGTCGCCGGCTTCGCCTTTGGATTCGCGGCGCTAGGCCTGGTCGACAACTCGGCGCTCTGGTTCGTCTTCCTCGTAGGGGCCGCCGTCCTCGCCGGCGGGCTCGTCGCGGCGACCCGCCTCGTGCGCGGGCTCCCGCGGCACCGGGCCGGTGCGAACTACATTTTTACGGACGTGCTCCGTCACGTCTTCCGACGCAGCGTGCTCCTCGTCTCGCTCCCCTGGCTCGTGATCTACATGTTGATCGGCACCGAGCTGATCTTTCTCGGGTCGGCGGCGAAAGGCGTAGGGGTCTCCCCGACGCTCCTCGCGTTGGTCATCGCGGTGGGCGGGCTCCTTCTGGTCGTCACCCAGCCGTACTTCGGCCGCCTCTCCGACCGGTGGGGTCGCACCCGCCTCATGTCCGTCGGCGCCATCGGGTTCGTCCTCCTGATGCTTTTCGCGTCGCTGGTGGTCGCCTACGGTGCGCGGGTGGTCCTACTGGTCGGGCTGGGTGCGAGTGTCCTGCCGGCGCTTGCATACGGCCCCGCCGCGCTCGCCGCGCTCGCCGACCTCTCGGTGGAGATCAGTCGGGCCACGACGATGGCGATCTATTCGCTCACGATCAGCCTCGGGATGGTCCTCGGCCTCATTGCCTCCACCGGGTTATTCTCCCTCCTCGGGAACCCGGGCCTCTACGTCTTCTTCGGGTCGATCGCCGTGGCCCTGGTGGCCTTCACGTTCGCCCGGTACCGGGACCCAGGGCTCCGCGCCGCAGGCTCCGTCACGACTCCGGTTCGATGATGATGTGCCGGAGCATGGGATAGCGGCCCTTGAGACTCAGTCCGACCTCGTCAATCGTGCGCTCGATCTGGTCGGTCGTGAGCCCGTCCTTGAAGTTGATGCGCAACGCGAGGAGCGCGTCCTCCGGCCCGAGCAGCATCGACTGGAGGCTGCGGACCCGGGCGACCCGCGGGTCGCTCTCCACGATGCGGAGCAGTTCCCGCGCGACCTGGGGCGCGAGGGCCCGGCCGATGAGGTACTCGCGGCTCTCCGCGGTCAGGATGAAGCCGGTCGCGACCAGTAGGATCCCTTCGATCACGGCGGTGATGCCGTCCACGTAGTCGAGCCCGGTCTGGTAGACCACGCTCAGCCCTCCGAGCGCGACCGCGCATCCCGCGATCGTGACCAGGTCCTGGTAGAAGATCGACTTCAGCCCCTGGTTCGCGGACTCGAGCAGCGCCTGGAGCGTCTGGCGTCCGATCCGCAGCTCACGAAGGGTGATCCAGATCCCGCCGATGCTGACCAGGAGGGACGCGGCGACCACGCCGAGCGCCGCGCCGATGTGCGAGATCGGTCGCGGAGCGAGCGCCTGATCGACCCCTGCGACGATCGCGAGGATCCCCGCGATCGTGAAGGTGATGAGGATCGAGACGAACGCCCAGAAGAACCGCTCCTTCCCCCTCCCGAAGGGGTAGAGGTAGTCCGCGGGGCGACGGGAGAGGTAGAGCCCCCAGAGGAGGATCGCAGAACCGAGCAGGTCCGTGATGGTGTAGATCGCCTGGGCGAGGACGGCGTCGCTCCCCGAGATACGGGCGATGATCAGGTTCGCGATGAAGAGAGCGAGGTTCAGCACCACCGTTGCGATGATGATGACCTGCGGACGCATCGGGCTCGGGGACCCCGGGACAGGTGGTCTCTACGGTCCGAACAACGGATAAAGCCTCGGCCGCGCCCCGGGGCAGCTCCCGGCCGCGGAGACCAACCGTTAAATCGCGAGAGCCGGTGCTTGGCACCGAGGACTTTCCATGAACGAGACCACCGCCCACCCCCCGACCGCGGTCGGGGCCGCGGTCACGGGCCGGAGCACCCCCCGGCGCTTCCCCCGACCGCCGCTCTCTCGGCTGGGCCTCTCGCCGGGGAAGCGCGCTCGCCTGAAGCGCCTGCTCTACGAGCACGGCCCCGGCGGAGGGACGCTCCTGGTCCTTCCGATCGACCAGGGCTTGGAGCACGGACCCATCGACTTCTTTTCGAACCCGGACGCGCTCGACCCCCGATACCAGTACGAGCTCGCGCACGAGGGGAAGTTCAGTGCCATCGCGCTCCACATCGGACTCGCCGAGAAGTACGGGCACGAGTTCGCGGGCGACGTCCCCCTCATCCTGAAGCTCAACGGCAAGACGTCGGTCCCCCCCGACAGCCAGGCATTCAGCCCGCTGACGGGAACGGTCGAGGACGCGGTCCGGCTGGGTGCCGACGCGGTCGGCTACACGATCTACGTCGGCTCGCCCGCCCAGGACCGGGATTTCCGGCAGTTCCTTGAAGTGCGCCGCGACGCCGATCGCTTCGGGATGCCGGTCGTGGTCTGGGCCTATCCCCGGGGCGAGGCGATCGCCAAGAAAGGCGGGAAGGAGAGCCTCTACGCCGTCGACTACGCGGCCCGCGTCGCGCTCGAACTCGGCGCGGACGTCGTCAAGGTGAACTACCCCGTCTCGTCGGAGAAGGACGCCGACAGCCCCGCTCCGTACAACACGCTCCGGCTCGCATCCGGCGACGCCTTCCGCAAGGTGGTGGAGAGCGCGGGGCGCGCCCTCGTGCTGGTCTCGGGCGGGGAAAAGGTCGGCGACGAGGAGCTCCTCGCGAAGGTCCGCTCCTCGCTCGATGCGGGCGCGACCGGGATCATCTTCGGCCGGAACCTCTGGCAGCGCCCGCGCGCCGAGGCACTTCGCCTGACCCGCGATCTGCATGGGATCTTCCGCGAGTACGCCCAACCGCCGACCTAGGGCGCCGATCCGCTCCCTGGTGTTCGTGGTCGGGGACGACCATCCGAAGCGTTGTACTGGCCGACGGCTCCTCCACCGGGGGCTCGCGTTCCCGTTCGGCCGCCGTACGGACGGCGCGTTCCCACCGGTCGTGCTCGACCCGTTCGCCGCCGAGCCGCTCTCGATACGGGACCGACCCATCGCGCGGCGGGGCGGACTGCTCGCAATCGACTGCTCGTGGAATCGTCTCTCCGAGCGCGGCCGCCTCGGCGCGGCGGAGCCCGGGGGGCCGCGAGGGGGCGTTCGTCGCCGGCTTCCGTTCCTGCTCGCCGCGAACCCTCAGCACTATGGGCGGGTCGGAGAGCTCAACACCGCCGAAGCGCTCGCGGCCGCGCTCTTCCTCCTCGGAGAGGCGGAGGCCGCCCGAACGCTCCTCGCGGGCTTTCCGGGCGGCCCCGCGTTCTTCGAACTGAACGGGGCGCGGCTCGAAGCCTACGCTCATGCCACGAGCCCGACCGCCGTCGGGGTTGAGGAGCGAAGGCTCTTCAGTCCAGGGTAGGGTACAAGACCCGTTTCGTCCGCGACCTCATCCGGCGGTCGGCCGACCCACGGGAAGGGGCCTTTACGGGGGCTCCGCAGGATACGAGCGGCCCTCGCTGGAGAGGTGGTGGACCCGCACCTCGCCGACCCCCGAAAGCGGTCGGTCGAGCGGCAGGACGCCGATGATCACGCCTCCGTAGCGCTCGTAGATCCGGGTGGTGTGGAGCGTGAGGCATCGCCCGCCGTAGAGGGGACGACCCACCACGTCCGGGTCGTGCCCTCGAAGCACGAGCCTGAGGCCGGACGACGAGAGGAACCGGTCGAGCTCCCGAGTACCCCAGCTGGGAGCGGCACCGCGGCGGTCCCGCGAGGCGTCGCACTCGGCCCATACGAGCTCGCAGAGCCGGTCCTCGTCGATCGCATCGAAGGCGGACGGCCAGGCGCCCGGGGGAAGCTCGCGGGGGAACCCCGCGTGGGCGAGATACGCGCCGTTCTCGGTGTAGGCAGCGTAGCCGCCGCGTTCTAGGAGCCCGACCACGCGATGGTAGCGCTCCACCTCGGGGCCCCAGAGGTCGTCGATCTCCTCCGGCAGCATGTGCGGATAACAGGGGACCCTGCGGACCGTCTCGTGATTCCCCTGCAGCAGGTAGACCCGCTCGGGGAACCGCGCGGTCAGGGAGAGGAGATAGAGAGCGTTCGCGACCGAGCCGTTCGGACAATCGTCGGGAGGTCGGTCGACGTAGTCGCCGAGGCCCATGAGGATCCGGTCGGTCCCCGGGGCTTCGGCCGCCGCGCGGACGTCCAGGGTAGAATGCCAGTCGCCGTGGGTGTCGCCGAAGACCACGAGCTCGGTCGCGGGCCGCGACGGCAGGCGAAGAAGGGGCGGCCGGACCGGCACGGTCCGTTCGAGCTCATCCAGGAGGCGATCGGCGCCCTCCGGGTCGAGGTCAAGTATCGCGGGCGGCGGAAGGAGCTCCCCAGAAGGCATCGTCGGGACCTCCTGAACTATCGGAGTGCGGGGGGCCGGAGTTCCCGGCGGCCGGCGAGTTCCGCCGGCCGGCCCTTTGAACCGGCGAATGCCCTGGGCAACAGGGTCCTAAGCCCTGCCTCGTTGGCCCCGTCCGGACCGGACGGATTGGCCGAGCTGGAGCACCCCCGCACAGTGAAGAGTATCGATCGGGGAAAGTAGCCCCGGCAGGAGTTCCGGCCCTCGGGATTCACCGTACCCGCGGCGTTCGAACCTGCGTCGCGAGATCCAGAGTCTCGCATGATTGGCCACTACACCACGGGGCTACACGTCGGCCAGCGTCGGGCCGTTGATAAACGTTGCCGCGCGGTCGGCGGACCGGATCGCTTTGGTCGCGCGAGAGA
>DAHVAA010000081.1 GCA_027314845.1 Thermoplasmata archaeon
TGGAGGTCGAACGCGCCTCGACCCCGCTGAGGAGCGTGCACGGCGGAACGACGTTCTACTTCTGCTCGGAGGGTTGTCTAAGGAAGTTCGCCGAGCACCCCGAGGAGTTCGTCAAGGCGCCGCCCGCGCCGACGGGCTAGTTAGTTCTCCGCCGTCCACGAGATCCGGCCGCCCGGTGTCGCGGCGAGGAACGCCGGGGACCGTGGGCCGACGGCCTCCGGACGTAGCGCCCCCACGGCATGGACCAAGAGCTCGTACGCGGCGTCCTCCACCTCGGACGCGTCGTCCCCCGCCGCGAGCGCGGGCACGTACACCCTTAGCGTCCCTCGCTCCATCCCGAGCAGGACGTACCCCGAGCCGTCCCGGCGGGCCCACGCCAGGACCCGCCCGTCCGGCCGCTCGACGGCGCCGACCCAGCGGAGCGATCCGAACCAGCGTCCCGCGAGCCGGCCCAGTAGCAGCTCGGACGGAACCCCGGCGGGGAGGGTCACCTCGGCGATCGGGGTAAGGTCGTCCGTCAGGTCGGCGGCGGTGCGGGGCCGTTCCGCGAGGATCCGGTAGCCCCCGTCGACCCGCTCGACCAGCCCCTCCCGTTCGAGCCGCCGAAGGGCGCGCGAGAGCGACTCGGGGTGGGCGCCGAGCACTCGACGCAATCCGCTGAACGCGACCCGGCCCGGCAGGCTCTCGAGGGCGCGAAGGATGCGGTCGTCAAGACGACCCGCCGGCGCCAGCTCGCGCTCCTCCTTCGCCTCCGGCATCGCCCCTCCCACGGCGGGAACCCATTTATTTCCGCGGTAACGCCTCGGTAACTCTCGCGGCGCTCGAGCGGGGTGCGCCGGGTAGGTCCGGGCTCACGCAGAAAGTGTGACCGGTGGCGCCGCGACCCGCTCAATATCCTCGAGTCCGCCTTGAACTCGGTGGAACCTCGAGTTCCTAGGATGGAAACCATGACCGAAACGAGCGAGCAAGGACCTACGAGCGGGATGCACTACGGGCCCTGGGTCTGGTCGGCGTACCGGGCCTACAACGACCTCCTCCGCGAGAAGGTGAAGAAGCGGTTCGAGGCGAAGGAAGGGCCCTGGATGGACCGCGTCGCGGACCTCTTGGTCGAGATCGTCAACGCCCGCTGGGAAGGCGGCCGCAAGAAGGAGAAGGAAGAGGAGGAGCTGTTCCGCAAGCTCGACCAGCTCCTGGCCGAATGAGCGCTCCGGAGTTCCCGCATCCAGGCGGGCCGACCCCGTTACCGCCCCTCTCCCCCGAGCCGATGCTGCCCCGGCCCGGGGGACGTCCCCCCCGCTGACCAACGGGAATGCCCCTCGCGGAGCTCGAAGAGCGCATCGTTCGCTCGGTCGAATCGCTGCGACCCAGCGTGGCCGGGGTGGAGAGCCTCCGCCTCGTCCGGGGAGGTCGTGGGGAATCCCGGCCGGCCGCCGCCCAGGCGACGGCGGTCGTCCTCGACCGGTCGGGCCACCTCCTGACCAACCAGCATGTCGTCGAGCGGGCCAGCGGAGTCCGAGTACATCTCGCGGACGGCCGGGACCTCACCGGGGAGGTCCTGGGCGGGGACGCCGTGACGGACGTGGCGCTCATCAAAGTCGATGGCATCGACCTGTCCCCGGCACGGCTCGGGGACTCGGAGTCGCTCCGCGTCGGGCAGATGGTGCTTGCCGTGGGCTATGCGCTCGGGCTCCCGGGCGGTCCGACCGTATCGACCGGCGTCGTCAGCGCCCTCGGCCGACCGCTGCCGGGTTCTGACTTCATCTTTGAAGGTCTCATCCAGACGGATGCCGCCATCAACCCCGGCAACAGCGGCGGCCCCCTCGCCGACCTCTCCGGGGCGGTAATCGGGATCAACGCGGCGGTGGTCCCGTTCGCCCAGGGCGTCGGCTTCGCGATCCCGATCCACGCCGTCCGTCGCATCGCGGAGGAGTTGCGCACGCACGGCCGGGTCGTCCGCCCCTGGATCGGTGTTTCGGTCGCGGAGCTCGGGCCGGAAGTCGCGCGGCTCCACGGCCTCGTTCCCGAAAGCGGCCTGCTCGTGGCGGAGGTCGTGGACCGATCGCCGGCCCACCGGGCCGGCCTCAAGCCCGGTGACGTCCTCCGGCGGCTCGGGCCGTTCGAGATCCGCCGCGTCCGCGACCTCCTCGAAGGGCTCTCCCACTTTCCCGTGGGCGCCGACCTCGAGCTTTACTTCGAGCGGCGCGGGTGCTCCAGCTCCGTGAGCCTCCCGCTCGAGGAGGCGCCCGGGCCCGTTGTCCGGTCCGGCTAGGGCCGCGGGGCCGGGCGAGTCGGACGGCGACCGCGGGTCAGCCGCGGGGCGCCCGGTGGATGATCTGCCAGACCTTCCACGGATGGATCGGAATGTCGATGTGCTCGACTCCGTACGGCTGGAGCGCGTCCACGACCGCGTTCACGATCGCGGGCGGGGCCCCGACGGTCGCCGACTCTCCGACACCTTTCGCTCCGATGGGGTGGTGGGGGCTGGGCGTGACCGTCTTCGCCGTTTCCCACTTCGGCGTTTCGAGCGCGGTCGGTACGAGGTAGTCCATGAACGTCCCTCCGTGGATGTTGCCGTTCTCGTCGTACTGGATCTCCTCGAAGAGCGCCGGAGCCAGACCCATCGTCAGCCCGCCGTGGATCTGGCCGTCGACGATCATCGGGTTGATGATCGTGCCGCAGTCGTCGACCGCAACAAATCGGCGCACGTGGACCTGGCCGGTGTCCTTATCGATGTCCACGACGCAGATGTAGCTCCCGAACGGATAGGTCATGTTCGGCGGGTCGTAGTAGTCAACCGCCTCGAGGCCGGCCTCCATCCCCTGCGGGTGGTTCGTGTACGCCGCGAACGCGACCTCCTGCATCGTCTTCGACTTCGAGGGCACTCCCTTCACCCGGAAGGCGTAGTCCTTCCACTCGACGTCGTCCGGGCTCACTTCGAGGAGATGCGCCGCGATCCGTTTCGCCTTCTCTCGGATCTTCCGCGCCGCGACCGCGGCGGCCGCCCCCGCGGTCGGCGTGCTGCGGCTTGCGTAGGTGCCGAGCCCGTACGGGGCGGTGTCGGTGTCGCCCTCCTCGACCCGGATGTCGTCCGCCGGGATCCCGAGCTCTTCCGCGAGGATCTGCGCGTAGGTCGTCTCGTGACCCTGTCCCTGCGATTTCGTACCGAACCTCGCGAGGACCTTGCCGGTCGGGTGGATGCGGACCTCGGCGGAATCGAACATCTTGATCCCGAGGATGTCGAAGGTGGAGGACGGACCGGCGCCGACGATCTCGGTGAAGCTCGAGATCCCGATCCCCATGAGCTCGCCGTTGCGGCGCTTCTCGGCCTGCTCGCGGCGGAGCCCCGCGTAGTCGATGATCTCCATCGCCTTTCGGAGCGCCCCGGCATAGTTGCCGCTGTCGTAGGTCCAGCCGAGCGCGGACCGGAAGGGGAACGCCTCGGGCGGGATGAAGTTCTTCAGGCGCAGCTCGGCCGGGTCGACCTTCAGGCGGTGGGCCAGGATGTCCATCATCCGCTCGATCGTGTAGACCGCTTCGGTCACACGGAACGAGCAGCGGTAGGCGATCCCCCCGGGCGGCTTGTTCGTGTAGGCGGCATCGACCTCGACGAACGCTTTCGCGAACGGGTAGGAGCCCGTGATGATGTGGAACAGGCCGGCGGGGAACTTGGACGGGTTCGCCGCGGCGTCCGTGTAGCCGTGGTCGGCGAGCGTTTTCACTTTGAGCGCGCTGACGCGCCCGTCCGCGTCGGCCGCAACCTCGGCATGGATGTGGTAGTCCCGGGCGAAGGAGTCGGCCTGGAGGTTCTCCGACCGGTCCTCGATCCACTTGACGGGCCGACCGGTCTTGATCGACGCGACCGCGGCGAGTACGTAGCCCGGGTAGACCGGGACCTTACCCCCGAACCCGCCTCCGATGTCGGGGGAGATCACTCGGATGTTCTGCTCGGGCAGGCCGGTCACGAGCGCGATCACCGTGCGGATCGCGTGCGGTGCCTGCGTCGTCATGTAGATCGTGAACCGTCCGTTCACCGAATCCATGTTCGCGATGCAGCCGCACGTCTCCATGGACGAGACGTGGATCCGCGGGATGTAGAGGTCCTGCTCGACCCGGACCGACGATGCGGAGATCGCCTGCTCGGTGCCGGCACGGTCGCCGGTCTCCCAGTGCCAGATGTGGTTCGACTGTTCCTTCCGGTCGGGACGCAGTACCGGCGCGCCCGGTTCGATCGCCTTGAACGGGTCGACGACCACGGGCAGCGGCTCGTAGTCGACCTCGACCGCCGCGGCGCCGTCGGCCGCCGCGTAGCGACTGTCGGCGACGACCCCGACGACCTCCTGCGCCTGGTACATCACGCGGTCGGTCGGCAGGACCATCTGTTTGTCCGACATGAGGGTCGGCATCCAGGCGAGGCCGGCGGCCTCGAGGTCCTTGCCCGTGATCACCGCGAGCACGCCGGGGATTTTGAGCGCGTTCTCGGTTCGGATCGCCGTGATCTTTGCGTGCGCGTACGGGCTGCGCGTGATGTCGAGGTAGAGCATCCCCGGCAGCCGGATGTCGTCGACGTAGTTTCCCTTCCCCCGGATGAAACGGGCGTCCTCCTTGCGGAGGATCGACTGCCCGATGCCGCCTTTCACGTGGGGAACCTCTGCGCTCATGCCTTCCCTCCGGGTCCGGCCGCCTGCATCTTCTTGCCGGCGAGCTGGATCGCCTTCACGATGTTCACGTACCCCGTGCACCGACAGAGGTTGCCCCGGATCGCGTCCCGGACCTCGGCTTCCGTCGGGTTCGGGTTCTTCGACAAGAGCGCGGTCGCGGTCATCATCATTCCCGGGGTGCAGAACCCGCACTGGAGACCGTGCGCCTCGACGAACGCTTCCTGAACCGGGGAGAGCTTTCCGTTCACCTCGAGCCCTTCGACCGTCCGCACCTCCCGACCCTGCGCCTGGACCGCGAGGACCGTGCAGGACTTCACCGGCTTTCCATCGAGGTGAACCGTGCACGCGCCGCAGTTCGTCGTATCGCACCCGATGTGAGTCCCGGTGAGGCCCAGCACCTCACGCAGAAGGTGAACGAGGAGCGTTCGGGTCTCGACCTCGGCGACCACCCGGGTGCCGTTCACGGTGAGGTCGACTCGCGCCGTGGGACCTCCGCCCGAGGTGACCGCGGCGACCGGGCTCACCGGTCGGGGGGCCGCGGCCATCTCCCGCACCTCCCTTCGCGCGGGCGACCGCGCGCTCGAGAACGCGGCGAGTAAGGACGCTCGCCATCGAGCGCTTGTACTCGGCGGGGCCGCGGAGGTCGCTCGACGGCCGAGCCGCCTCTCCCGCGAGCTTCGCGGCGTGGGCGAGATGCCCATCGTCCGGCATCTGCCCGACCAGCGCGGCCGCGGCCGCGTCCGCGCTCAGCGCGGTCGGGCCGACTCCGGTCAGCGCGATCCCGGCCACCGCGACGCGGCCGGATCCATCCAGCTCGAGGTTGGCCGCCGCGCCGGCGATCGCGAAGTCGCCGGCCCGCTTCTCGATCTTGTGGTAGGCGTTGCCCTGATGCGCTCGCGCCTTCGGGACCCGCACCTCGACGACCAGTTCGGTGGGCTCGAGCGCGGTGACGAAGGTGTCCCGATAGAAATCCGACAACGGGATCATACGGGAACCCTTGGGGCCGGCCGCCTCGACCTCCGCGCGAAGCGCGAGCATGCAGGCGGGCAGGTCGTTCCCCGGGTCTCCGTGGCAGACGTTGCCGCCGACCGTGCCGAGGTTGCGGACGAGGGGATCCGCGATCTCCTGCGCGGCGTCGGTGAGGATCGGGTAGGACTTGCGAAGGAGCGCCGACTCGAGCAGGTCGTTCGTCCGGGTGGTCGCTCCGATCCGAAGATGCGAACCCTCCTCGCGGATGTAGGCCAGCGACGGGATGCGATTGATGTCGACGAGCGCGCGCGGCTGGGCCAGCCGGAGCTTCATCAGGGGGATCAGGCTGTGGCCACCCGCGAGCACCTTCGCCTCGCCGTCGAAACGGCGGAGGAGGGCTACGGCTTCGTCGACCGAATGGGGCGCGTAGTACTCGAACTGGGGAGGTATCATACGACCACCTTGGGAGAGAACCCGCTTGCGGTACGTGTTTCCGATAATAGTCCTTGCGAAGGCCTGACACGGGCCGCGGTACCCCCCCTGTCGAACCCCGCACCGGCGCGGGCCGGGCGGCTATAAGGGAGGTCGGAGTAATCGTAGTTCGGATGCTCACGGATGCCTTCGGACGCGGAGTCACCGACATCCGCGTTAGCGTAACGAAACGCTGCAACTTCGGCTGCGTCTACTGCCACGACGAAGGCCTCGGACCGGTCGCCCGCCCGCGCTCCCCGCACGGCGAGGAGATGACCGTCGCCGAGGTCGAACGGGTCGTCCGGGTCGCCCGTGAGTTCGACATCCGGTCGGTCAAGTTCACGGGCGGAGAACCGCTCGTCCGCGCCGACCTCGAGGAGATCGTGAGCCGTACGGTCGAACAGATCCCCGACGTCTCACTCACGACCAACGGCTCGATGCTCGAGGGTCGCGCGGAAGCGCTCCGGGACGCCGGCCTCAAACGCGTGAACGTCTCGGTCGATTCGATCGACCCCGAGCAGTTCCGCGCGATCCGCAAAGGAGCGCTCGCTCCGGTCCTTCGGGGGATCCGTGAGGCGCTGAGGGTCGGCCTCAAACCGGTCAAGCTCAACATGGTCGTGTTCCGGCCTACGCTATCGAACATCCCGAGCATGATCGATTTTGTCGGGGAGACCGAGGGCTTGAAGCTCCAGTTGATCCAGTTCATGCCGGAGCTGGTCACTCATCCAGAGTGGATGGTCGACATTGAGGGGGTCAAGCGCTGGCTCGAGGAACACGCGTCGCGAGTCCTCGTCCGAGAGATGCACCACCGTCGGGTCTATCTGTTCCGGCAGGCCGAGGTCGAGGTCGTCGACCCGGTGTACAACACCGAGTTCTGCGCGAACTGCCATCGGATCCGTGTC